>NZ_JBZXVU010000015.1:0-55470 GCF_058892565.1 Hirschia sp.
CCCATAGCGTAATAGTATGAGCGTTGAGGTGCTTTTTTAGGGCCAATCGTGACGTGGCGCGAAGGTAATTTTGACTTGTCGACCATAGAGAAGACACTTTCTTAAGGCATAATTTTTTAAATTCTGTGAAAGCTTATGGCCCATCGTGCGCCAAACCGGAAGAGGCGTTATGTCCCGTCAGGGCGTGATAATGTATATAAGAGCGCTTTATTGCGCCGTTTTTGTATATCTTGGAGGATAAAACCTGAATGGATGACGCTTCTGCATTAGAGCCGATCGTGTTTGAGATGACGCCGCCTGCAGGATATGAGCGCTCCGGCTCTGACTTGTTGGCACAAGCCTCCATACCTGCTCAAATGCCAGATAAAGTATATGGTCCATCCAAACCTACCCATGATTTAGTTGATAATCCTGAGGCGCTGAAAAGTGAGTTGGACGCGCTTTCCAGTAATGGGCAAGTTTTGATTGCGACCCCGCCTGCCAGTTTACATTATTATGGGCGACCAGAAATCCACGGAGTGCCCACTCCGCATGTGCAAAAGCGGTTAGATGAGGTTCGTCAATCGGGTGAACTGACAGAAGCCATTATTGATCAATCTCAATATCCTTATACAGCGATTGGACGCCTGAGTTATAGTATTGAGGGTGTGGTGCGTCATTGCACAGCATGGGTTGTATCCGACCGCGTCATTGCGACTGCGGGGCATTGTGTTTTTTCGCGTGCTGTTAATGCCAAATCTGGAAATAGAGATATTGAGAGCCAAACGGGGCAAAAAGCTTCTTCGAAAGTGTCTGGTTTGGCTGATTGGACAATATTTGAGCCGAGCTATCGCGCTGGTGTGGAAACAGAAAAATGGGCTGGCATTCGCGGATATGTTTTGACAGGGTGGGTGTCTCCCAAAGAAGGGGAACCAACCAGTCCTCATGATTTTGCGTTTGTCGTTCTTGATAAACCCATTGTGCAAAAAACAGGCGCATTAGGTGTGAGAGTTGCTAGTCCTGATGCGCCAGAAGCGACATTTAGTTTGGGATATCCGCAAAACCCTACAGCGAAATATGCTTTTGATGGGCAATATCTTTATGCGTCCACAGGGCGCTTGAAATCATCAGCTTTGGGGGTGATGGAAGCAGAAAATCAGCTCACGGAAGGGTCATCAGGTGGGCCTTGGTTATCGCAAACTCAAGACGGCGTGGTGGTGACGGGTATTAATTCTAACAAGCCATTGCGAAGCGATGACACAACATTTTCACCCATACTTGGCCAAAGCTTTATAAGCCTGTTATCTCGCGTTCTGTCCGATATGACAGGGGTTTAGGTGTTGCTGAGATGGTTTAGTTGACGTTGATTTCCTCAACGGCAGTATTTCAATGTGAAGCGGCTATGCCTAGATTGGTTTCAAATTAAAAGTAAAACCAAGCCAAGGATACGCCAAATATGCCTAAATCAGCCGAAGGCGCTTTAACATCTGAAGAAGCGATCGCTGCAGACAAAGCACGTAAAGAAGAGTTTTTTGGCAAGACTGGCCGCGTGAAACTTGATTATCCTTTTGAAGAACACCCAGAACCGGGTGAAGTGACTGAAGTCGCGCCGGGTATTTTGTGGGTGGCAATGCCTTTGCCGATTAAAGGGCTGGACTGGATTAATCTCTGGCTCATTGAAGAAGACGATGGTTGGACTCTCGTTGATACGGGTATGTCGATGGAAGAGACCCGTAATCATTGGGAAAAGGTGTTTGATAATCACCTAAAGGGGAAACCTATTACGCGCGTAATTGGAACGCATTTGCATCCTGACCACATTGGATTGGCGGGTTGGGTGACACGAAAATTTGACTGTGAATTATGGATGTCTCAGGCTGAATATGTGTTCTGCCGTATGCTCGTTGCTGATACGGGCCGCGCGGCACCGCCGGAAGGTATAAAGTTTTATACGCAGGCGGGTTGGGATGCAGACATGCTTGACCATTATACCAAGAAATTTGGTTTTTTTGGTCAGATGGTTTGGCCATTGCCTGAAGCTTTTCGCCGCTTGCAAGATAAGGATGTGCTTTCAATCGGCGGACGCGATTGGCGTATAATAGTGGGGAATGGTCATAGTCCTGAGCATGTATGTCTTTATTGTGAAGAGTTGAATGTGCTTATTTCTGGAGATCAGTTATTGCCGCGCATTTCATCAAATGTGTCTGTTTATCCCACAGAACCAGAGGCAGACCCATTGACCGATTGGTTGGATAGCTGCGCCAAATTGATCAAAGAAGTGCCAGCCGATGTGCTTGTGCTTCCGGCGCATAATCGACCTTTTAAGGGGGCGCATCAACGTTTGACAAATCTGATTGAGGGCCATCAAAGGCAGATAGAGCGTCTTTGGAATAAATTAAAAGAACCAGCGACCACACTTGACGTATTTGGAACACTTTTCTTTCGCAAGATTGGAAAAGGAGACTATTTCACCGCAACTGGAGAAGCCGTCGCGCATTTGAATTATCTTTATTTGCGCGGTCGGGTGAGCCGGACATTGGTGGGTGGCGTGTATAGATATCAAGCTAAACCCAATGATGATGGGACTTGACCTTAAGATATTGATGTCGCTCTAGTCTCTCTGAATATTGTGCATTAGTAAAAGATGCAGGATTTTGGAATTTAGATAGGGCAGATGTGATATTGTCCTGATGGTTGAGGGACAATTTTTGCAAGATAAATTTACCAATCATCCGCCGTTTGGAAATCAGCAAACATCTCGCTCAAAGTCATATCCTAGCGGGTGGACGATTTTGGGCATTAGCCTTATTGGAGCGGGCATATTCATTTATGCCGCCGTCTTTTTGTTTGGCTTTGCATCGGGTTTATCCTCCATTCGTACAGATGGAGGTGGGACAACGGTTTTTATCGCATTGATAGGACTGACTGTGGGATTGCCTATAATTGGCGTGGGCGTTTTGGTTGTGAAAGTCATTGTGGACCGTCTTACAAGCAGCGAAGACAATTATTATTCTAAGAATGTGGAGCGATAGCATGACAGTTCTAGTGACAATGGCGGAAACAGTCCCCAATGGAGAAATTGCCGAAGTTGTAGGTATCGCACGTGGCAATGTTGTGCGCGCGCGCAATGTGGGGCATGACGTGGTCGCAGCTTTGCGTTTATTGGTGGGTGGTGAAGTGTCGGAATATACAAAACTTATCGCGGAAGCCCGCGAGCAAGCGCTAGATCGTATGACTGCGCATGCTCAAAGTCTTGGTGCGGATGCGGTTGTATCAATGCGAATCACAACCTCCACAATCATGCAGGGCGCTGCGGAAATTTTAGTTTATGGTACGGCGGTACGATTGAAATGACTCTTGAAACTGGCGTAGACAACGAGCCTGTGAACGAAGAAAAAACTGAGAAACTGACAGGTCTAGCTTGGTGGATTCACGAAGCCAAAGAAACAGGCATGACAATTGCCATTTTCTTGCCAATCTGGCTTTTGTTGACGTCTCTTGCCTTTGAACTGCGTTCTATTCCTTCTGAAAGCATGGTGCCGAATCTACAAATTGGTGACCGTGTTGCCGTTGCGAAATATGCCTATGGATATGACCGTTATTCTCCAGCTTTTGGTATAGGCACTTGGTTTACCAAGGAAGACAAATCAAACCCGAATCAAAAAATGTTCGCGTCAGTTCCCAAGAGAGGGGATGTGGTTGTGTTTCGTCATCCCAATGACAACAAGGTGATGATTAAGCGGCTAATTGGTCTGCCCGGCGATCGCATTCAGATGATTGATGGACATTTGCATATAAATGGTGAGGCGGTTGAGCGTGAAGTTGTGCGCCGTTTCCGCTATGCGCCGCATGGACGTGCAATGGCAGAAAACACGACTGAATACCGTGAAACATTGCCTAATGGCGTATCCTATCTGACGCATAAATTTGCTGGAGCACAATCTTACGACAATACGCCTGTGTTTGAAGTGCCTGAAGATCATGTGTTTATGATGGGTGACAATAGAGACAATTCTGAAGATTCACGTGCGCCTTTCGGTCATATAGAATTATACAACCAAGATCCAACAGGATGGGGTGGGCGTCGCTTTAGAGTGGGCACGCAAGCAACGACGATAGGATATGTTCCTTTTGACCATCTTATGGGGCGCGGTGAAACTGTGTTGTTTACATTGTCTAGATGTAAAAAGACCCCAGAATCGAAATGTCCGACTTCCCGAGTATGGAAAGGGTTGTAAAAAAACATTGAAGCTGTGACTTTGGTGTGATTTTCGCAAGAGTGTCGTATCGCGCCGGTCGATTTGTGTTTTTGGTTTTTTATGGTCCATTTCATGCAGTTTGAAGTTGTGTCTCCAGAAGAAATATCACCAGAAATGGTGGTTGCTTGGCGTAAGATTTGCCATGATAATACAAGGTATGTGAGTCCCTACTTCACACCTGATTTTGTCAGTATTGCTGGGCAGGTTCGGTCAGATATCAAAATTGTGGTCGCAAGAAATGAGGCGGGTGTAATTGTTGGCATATTGCCTGTGCAAATGTCTGGGATGGGACTGCGTTTAGCGCGGCCAGTTGGTGCGCCATTCTCGGACTATAACGGGCCAATCCTTGAGGCAGGATATGAGCATATTGCGGGTGAAATGCTCTCATATGTTAAAGGGGCTGCGTATAGTTTTTCGGGAATGCCAGTGGTGACTGATTCGGCTGATGTATGGAATGCAGACAATGCAGATGCTGACCTGCCGATTGATATTTCTAAACTTGATCCAGAATTGTTGAAATTTGGATTGAACATTCGGGGCAAAGCGCGTGCATTTATCGCTGATTTGTCTGTAGGGTATGACGCTTATCTAGAGTCGCGGCGCTCGGAATATCCAAAGCATTTTAAGAAATCACGTCGTTTGTGGCGACAAGCTGAAAAAGAAGTTGGTAAGCTGGAGCTTGTCTTTCACGACCCATCCGAAGAGGCTTTAGATCAGCTGATAGAGTGGAAGCGAGAGCAATTTCAAAGAACTGGTCTGCACGATGTTTTATCGCCAGATTGGACGCGCCAGATGTTGCACAAATGTTTTCAATCACAGACGCCGCATTTGGCGGGGGTGCTGACGACTTTACGGTGTGATGGCAAACTTATGGCAGCTGAATTTGGGCTGAGAACTGATAATTTACTGCATGGTTGGATCTCAGCATACAATCCTGAATATCACACATATTCTCCTGGCATGTTGCTACAAACGCGTTTGCTGGAAGCGGCTTGTCATGAAGGCATTCAGACGGCTGATCTGGGGGTTGGAGCTGAGCATTACAAAAAATACTATGCTAGTCGGTACGTGCCGGTGTGTAATGGGGTGTTGTTGGGCAATTCGCTCGGCGGTGCAGTGCGGGGTATAGGCGGGGAAGTCTGGAATAATCTAGAAGAGGCGTCACTTGGTCCAATATCTGAGATTGCAGTGAAATTACGGCGTCGTTTGGATGTGATTTTGGCAACCGAACAGACAATGACAAGTCGTAAAGACGGGATAATGCGGGCGCTGCGCAATTCTTGACTTGTCGGTTGGGATCATTTTTTTAAGTTCGTAGGCTGATTAAAAAAATGGTATTTTAGTCGCTATTCAGCGTCCTTCTGCATGAAATTGAATGTGAATTGTAAGTCAGGCTTGCTCATCCATAAAGAGGCGGCTACACCGAGGATCTGGATTTGGGATGTCTGCACTTTCCGGTTGGTGGTGTAAGATAATAATAAAGGGTTGTTTAATCAGTGCCGCAGCAGCCAGACAATCATATTTCTGCGTCCAAACTTGCTGGCTCTATGGGTGATTCATCAAACAAATTTGGCCGCATTATTATTGCACGCCATGGTAAGCCCGCCAAAGATCGTGAATTAGGTCCTCGGCTGACGGCTCGTCAATATCTGGATTGGTGGGCCTCCTATGAACAAGCTTCCTTGAAAGATGATGGGCAAGGACCTTCAAAGCAATTGCTGGAAGCGACAAAGAATGCACCTTTCATAAATACAAGCATTCGACCAAGAGCGATTGAAACAGCGCAGGCAATCGCATTGGGGCGAGAAGTGCGGCAAGATTCTATTTTTATCGAAGCGCCTTTACCGCCACCTGATTGGTCGGATTTTTGGAAGTTTCTTCCCAAAAGATGGAATGTGATTTCGCGTGTATCTTGGTGCTTTGGACATTCTGGTGGTCAGGAGAGCCAAGTAGAGGCACGTAAACGCGCAAAAGACGCGGTAGAGAAGCTGATAAATCAGGCTGCATCTGGCGAGGATACTGTGCTTGCTGCGCATGGTTGGTTTAATCGAATGATGCGACCTGAGTTAAAAAGACGCGGGTGGAAATGCATACATGACGGCGGCGATAGCTATTGGTCCTTCCGAATTTATGAAAAACATAGCTAATTAAACGGTTTCAACGCTTGTTTGAAGGCGTTGAGAATCGTATGGTTCGTCACTCTTATAAAAACCGGAGGATCAACATGGCCGCTGCATCGTCGAACAAGGACATTCCAAAAATGAACTTCGAAGACGCTCTGGCAGAGTTAGAGCGCATTGTTCAGCAATTGGAAAGTGGTGACGTCGCATTGGAAGACTCCATTCTCATATATGAGCGTGGGGAAGCGTTGAAATCTCATTGTGAAAAGAAACTCCAAGCTGCCGAAACGAAGGTTGAAAAGATCATTGTTGGATCTGATGGAATGTCTGCGACTGGTGTCGAAGCAAGCGATATTTCATGACTGAGCAATTGGATGCAATTGCCAGTTTTGAACAGAGCCTCGCTGAATGCGCTGATAAAGTCACAGTTGTACTCGACAAGTTCATACCGCCTGCAATAGGCCCAGAAGCCCAGCTAATGCGTGCTATGCGTCATGGGGCATTGGCGGGTGGTAAGCGACTTCGACCTTTTATAACCATAGAAGTTGGACGTTTGTTTGATGCGCCGGAAAAGTCTCTCTTGCGGGCTGCGAGTGCGCTTGAATGTGTGCATGCATATTCATTGGTTCATGATGATTTACCCTGCATGGATGATGATGATTTGCGGCGGGGACTTCCAACTGTACACAAGGCTTTCGATGAAGCGACGGCTGTGTTAGCGGGAGATGCTTTGCAGGCTTTGGCTTTTGAAATATTGGCCAATACCGAAACGCATGGTGATGCGGGCGTGCGGTGTAAATTGATTGAGGTGTTAGCTTTGTCCTCTGGTGCACGCGGTATGGTCGGCGGTCAGATGATTGATATGGCTCCATCTTTTGATGATAAGGACGCTTTAAACATTCTTGCACGCATGCAACGTATGAAAACAGGTGCGTTGATATCATGCGCCGCAGAATTTGGTGCTATTATTGGCGGTGCAAACGAGCACGAACATCAGGCACTTGCAGGGTTTACGACTGATTTGGGGCTGGCATACCAGATTAAAGATGATTTATTGGATGTGCAGGGGGATGAGGCTGTTCTAGGTAAAGCTGTTTCTAAAGACAAAGATGCTGGGAAACAGAATTTCGTCTCACTTTTGGGAGAAGAAAGTGCGATTTCGCGTATAGAAATGTTAGCAGATCAAGCAAAGCAACACTTGTCAGTATTTGGTGGTCGCGCCACTACTTTGACACAAACCGTGGATTTTGTGCTAGATCGTCGCCACTAAAAGCGAAAACTTGTATAGTCTGAATAATACAATGAATAAAAAAACACCATTACTAGACACTATTTCGTCTCCAGCTGATCTCAAGACAAAGTCGATTGAGGAATTGGTTGAAGTCGCCGACGAGCTTCGTCGGGAGACGATTGATGTCGTGTCGACCACGGGTGGGCATTTAGGCTCTGCCCTAGGGGTGGTGGAGTTGACTGTCGCTATCCATAAAGTTTTTGATACACCCGATGACAAGCTGGTGTGGGATGTTGGCCATCAATGTTATCCGCACAAAATACTGACGGAACGACGCGCTGAAATTCGCACACTGCGTCAGGGCGGCGGATTATCTGGTTTCACAAAACGCTCTGAAAGTGAATACGATCCATTTGGCGCTGCACATGCAGGAACATCTATCTCGGCGGGTGCCGGATTTGCCACAGCGCGCGATCTAAAAGATGAAGACCGCAATGTTGTGTGTGTGATTGGCGATGGCTCTATGACGGCTGGTATGGCGTATGAAGCCATGAATCATATGGGCGGCTTGCATAAGCGCATGATCGTGATTCTAAATGATAATGACATGTCGATTGCACCGCCGGTCGGCGCGTTGAGTCACTATTTGTCTAAGACAGTGTCTTCCAAAGGATATCGTCAATTCCGCAAAGCCGGAAAGATGATGGCGAAAACGGTTGGATTGGAAAAACCCGCTAAGAAAGCCGAGCATTATGCACGAGACTTCGCGCTTGGCGGGGCGATGTTTGATGCGCTTGGTTTTTATTATGTTGGTCCTATTGATGGGCATGATTTAGATACGCTTATTCCGGTGCTGGAAAATGTGCGCGACATGAAAAATGGACCGGTTCTGGTTCATGTCGTGACGGAAAAAGGCAAGGGCTTTGAGCCTGCTGAAAAATCCGCTGATAAATATCATGGTGTTTCTAAATTCAACGTGATCACGGGTGAACAGGCCAAATCCAAGCCGAATGCGCCAAGCTATACAAATGTTTTTGCGCAAGAGCTGATTCGTTTAGCTAAAGATGATGAACGCATTGTTGGGATAACTGCGGCTATGCCGTCTGGTACGGGCATGGATAAATTTGGGGATGCTTTCCCTGAGCGCATGTTTGATGTTGGCATTGCAGAACAGCACGGTGTGACGTTTGCTGCGGCGATGGCTGCTGATGGAATGAAGCCATTCTGTGCGATTTATTCAACATTCCTGCAACGCGCCTATGACAGTGTTGTGCATGATGTGGCGATTCAAAAATTACCGGTAAGATTTGCGATTGACCGTGCTGGCCTTGTTGGGGCGGACGGTGCGACCCATGCTGGTTCTTTTGATATCGGCTATCTAGGGGCCTTGCCTGACTTTGTGTTGATGGCGGCGTCTGATGAAGCTGAATTACAGCGCATGGTCGCAACGGCACACGCGATTGACGATTGTCCAAGTGCATTTCGTTTCCCGCGTGGTGAAGGTATTGGTATTGACCTTTGGGAACGTGCTGAGCCATTGGAAATTGGTAAGGGACGTATCGTTAAAGAGGGCACGACCATTGCCATTTTGGCACTTGGTGCGCGTTTGCAAGAGGCTTTGCACGCAGCTGATATGCTCGAGGCGCAAGGGTTTTCAACAACGGTTGCAGATGCGCGTTTTGCAAAGCCATTGGACACTGATCTGATTGAGCGCTTAGCTAAAGAGCATGAAGTGCTGATCACAGTAGAAGAAGGCGCGCGTGGTGGTTTTGGTTCTTTTGTGCTTGAGCATTTAGCAAAAGTGGGCGCGCTAGATAATGGATTGCGTATCCGTCCAATGACGTTGCCGGATGTGTTCCAAGATCAAAACAAGCCTGAGCTTATGTATGAAGATGCAGGCCTTTCTGCCAAAGCGATTGCAACGCAAGCGATTGCTGCTTTGGGACGCGGAGATGTTGCTAAGCTTAAGCTGATTGTTGGCGGTGTTGTGCTGTCATAGAGGCTGGAGATAGTTTCAGTCTTTAGCGGATATCTTTGACCATGAATTGCAAATCTCGGTGTTCGCCCCATTTGGTGGCGACGCCGCGTAAAATGCCTTCAGTTTTAAAGCCGAATTTTTCGTGCAGTTTTATAGAGATAGGGTTGCCCGCATCTATTGCGCCGACCATTTTTTCAAGACGCGTATCGGCGATGCCGCGATTGATTAATTCTGTCATTAAAGCATTACCCACGCCTTTACCTTGTGCGCTATCGGCAACATAAACGGAATGCTCAACTGTAATGTCATAACCGGGCTTGCCACGAAACACACCATAACCAGCATAGCCTAAAACATCGTTTTTAGAATCAACGGCAACGATGCAGGCATATCCATTTGCTTGAAGCTTATTTATCCATGCGCGCCGGTCATTGAGAGTGTCTTCGCGTTCAGTCCAAACCGCAAAGGATTCACGGACTGCATGATTATATATTTCCAGAATACCATTTAAATGCGGTTCTGCTGCGTTTACAATAATCATGAGTGTGCGTGTATCCAAATATCGAACTGATTTGTGTTCTAGTAGATAACCAAGGGATTTTGTCTTGCAATCAGAAAATAAGCCCGAGCCCTTTAAAATAAATCCGTCGGAAGATGGACGTCAGTTTTCTCCATCTATTGAACGCAATCGTGATGTGATTAAATCTGTATTCTTGCAAGAAATCCCAGCTAATGCACGTGTTCTTGAAATTGCGTCAGGCACTGGTCAGCACGCGGCGCATATTTTGAAAGATGCGCCAGATATGCGTTGGATTGCGAGTGATCTAGAAGAACAAGCGCAAATCAGTATTCGAGCTTGGGCGCAACATGCAGGCGTTGAGGCGCAATATGAAGATATTAAAGTGATTAATGCTGCCAATAAGGATTGGGGCATTGATGGCAAAATTGATGCGATCTTGTCTTGTAATATGCTTCACATTTCACCTTGGGAAGTTTCCCTAGGCTTGTTTGCTGGTGCAAAGAAATATCTTAATGATGGCGGCAGACTGTTTTTGTACGGACCATTTAAGCGCAATGGTCAGCAAATATCTGATTCTAATGCTGCGTTTGATGTAAATCTAAGAGATAGAAACAGTGATTGGGGTATTCGTGATCTGGAAGGCGAGGTAATACCAGCGGCTAAACTGGCAGACCTGCATTTGGTCAATGTGCATGATATGCCTGCCAATAATTTTAGCGTGGTGTTTGAACATGCGCGTGTTTAACCGCTACTTAGAAAGCATATAAGAAATGTCAGATGATACCTCTCCCGATGGTCTGCAACGCCTAGACCTCGCATTGGTGACGCGCGGCCTTATGGATACGCGCGCTCAGGGGCAAGCAGCCATAAAAGCAGGAAAAGTGACTATAGATGGCGATGTCTGCAAGAAAGCATCGACAAAGGTTTCAGCTGAGCAAGTTATTACAGCAGAAAAAGCGCATCCTTATGTCTCTCGTGGCGGGATGAAGCTGGCACATGCGCTTGATGTTTTTAAAGTCGATATGACGGATAAAATCGTTCTTGATATCGGTGCCTCAACGGGCGGGTTTACTGATGTTGCATTGCGTGCTGGAGCAAGAAAAGTTTACGCGGTAGATGTGGGGCGCGATCAGCTGCACCCAAGCTTGAAAGCTGATCCGCGTGTAATTTCGTATGAAGCCACGGATGCACGTAAACTCGATAAGAATTTGATCGATACACCAGCAGATATCATTGTGTGTGATGCGAGCTTTATTAGCCTATCGAAATTGTTGAAACCGGTTTTGAGATTGGGGTCTGAAAAGGCTGATTTGATTACTTTATTCAAACCTCAGTTTGAGGTTGGAAAAGAAAATGTTGGCAAGGGCGGAATTGTTTCCAATCAGGGCGCTGTCGCAAAGGCACGAACGCAATTTGACAGATGGTTAGATGAACTAGATTGGCAGATAGAAAAGTCGTGTACGAGTCCGATTAAGGGCGGTGATGGCAATAGAGAATATTTGATCCATGCCAAACGTATTAAGCAGGGTTGGACGCCCTAATTTAAAGTTGTTTCGAGTTTGAGATTTTATGGCACCGGAGTGCCGCTTCAACTTGCATTGTAACGACACTCCGGGCCTATAAGCCCTGGGTTGGGGGGACGGGCTTATAGCTTGTGGGTTAGAAAATTCTAACAAATTTCTTTCGGTATTCTAGCTTACGTATGGAAAGAAATGCAATGTCATCGTGCTTTTCTCATACGAAATTAAGTTGTTTTTCAATGTGTTATTGATCACATATTTTGCAATTTTAAATAAATAAAACTTCTAAAATTCAATTTAAAGAAGCCATTTGCTATTTTTCAGGGTTTATTGTGTTCATTTCAACTAAATGATGTTTTGAGCAAGTATCGTCAAGTATCGAATATATGGACAATAAAATAAAACGAAACTTTGGTCCTTCTTTTATTATATCCAGCAGATTAAACGGCAGTAACATAATAAAAGAAGGTGCTTTCACGTCGTCCCCAAAGTTCCAGCAGTCAATGATTTGTCATTGTTGAGATGAATGGAAAATGAAGGAATAGCTATTTATAGTTTATTTTTGGATTGGTTTTAAAAACCATGCAAATGCATTTGCAACGTCAATTTGGCTATCAACCAACCATCCTGCTTCTATATGCAAAGTTTGCTTATCTATTTCTTTTGTTAGAGGTTTCTGCCAATTGGGGCGATCCATATGTTTAAGTGGCTGAGCGGCAGTGGAAAGCGGTAAATTCAAAATAATCCTGAGACCACAATTTTCAGATGGCGTTTGGTTTTTTTTTCGTTTTTCGACAAGTTCAACTTGTTTAAAAGCTGACCAAGGAATGCGGCCGATACCGTCAATATCTGCGCCTTGCGCCGTGAGCTTTAAAACTGGTTTATTAGAATCTAGGAAAGGCCAATGCCAGACTGCAAATGATGTGAAAATGGCAGATGAAAGCGTGAAAACGAGTCTATCAAGATAAATACCTATCAGCCCTAATATTGCACCAAGTATCAGTGGTACGACAATATACGGCAATGTGAGGTTTGATTTATAGGTTGTCGAGAAGACGCGGTCTTTCATATTATACGCCGCCCATTTGTCCCCGGTGACGTAATTTATGATCTGCCAGAACACACGCCATCATGGCTTCTGCTACAGGCACACCCCGAATGGCGACACAAGGGTCGTGGCGGCCTATGGTGCGAATGTCGACTTCATTGCCGTGCTTATCTATTGATTTGCGTTCAGTCAGAATTGAAGAGGTTGGTTTGAGTGCGATACGCACAACAATGTCTTGTCCTGTGGAGATACCGCCCAACACACCGCCATTATTATTGGATAGGAATTCAGGACCATTTTCGCCCATGCGCATTTGGTCGGCGTTTTCCTCACCTGTTAAGGCAGCAGATTCAAAACCAGCGCCGATTTCAACGCCTTTAACTGCGTTAATTGTCATCATGGCCATGGCAAGATCGGAATCAAGTTTTGAATAAATCGGTGCGCCCCAACCAGCAGGAACACCAGAAGCGACGACTTCGATGACTGCACCAACAGATGAACCGGCTTTGCGAATGCTTTCCAGATAATCTGTCCATTCAGCTGCCGTGTTTGCATCGGGGCACCAAAGTGGGTTTTTGGTGGTTTCGTTCCAATCCCATTTGCTGCGGTCTAGCTTTTTGTTACCGATTTGTACGAGTGCGCCGCGAATTGTAATGTCAGCGCCTAACACTTTGCGGGCAATTCCAGCCGCGGCGACACGGGCGGCTGTTTCGCGCGCAGAAGAGCGCCCACCACCGCGATAATCGCGCACACCATATTTGGCATCATAGGCATAGTCTGCGTGGCCGGGACGGTATTTGTCGCGAATGTCACCATAGTCTTTAGAGCGTTGATCGGTGTTTTCGATCATCAATGAAATCGGTGTGCCGGTTGTGACCTGACCATTCGTGCGGTCATCTTCGAACACGCCTGAAAGGATCTTGACGGCATCAGCTTCTTTACGCTGGGTGACAAGCTTGCTTGTGCCCGGTTTGCGAAGGTCTAACCAGTGCTGAATTTCTTCGGCTGAAATGGGGATACCCGCTGGGCAGCCATCAACCACACACCCAAGGGCAGGACCGTGACTTTCACCCCAAGTGGTGACGCGAAAAAGATGACCAAAAGTATTATGTGACATGAGGTTCTTTCAAGCGCAAAATGACTGATTTGGGTAGTCTTTTAGTTGATTTTTTTAATTCCGAGTGCAGCGAAAGTGTCGCTTGGAATAATTTTGTGTCTTTTCCTACAAAAAAACCGCCATTTCTGGCGGTTTTAAAGATAATCTATCTAAGGGGTAAAATAGATTATGCTGCTTTTTTAAGAGCTTTTTTGGCTTTTTTAAGTTTCACTTCTTGCTTCGCAATTGTTTTCTTGCGTGTTTTGATTTCAGCTTTGATCGCTTTAACTTTTTTGTTAGCCATGTGTCGGCTCCTTATTTTTGTTTTGCAGACATTTTATGTAGCGCATTAGATAATGTATTAGCATAAAATATACGTTGCATTACTATGTATATACATATTTGACGGTGTCAAGGATGTCTGCTCTGAAAATACAGTGGAGTGTGCAGAGCTATGATTTGAATTCCCGATAACCTAAAACGCCACACTGTCATTCTTGAAAAACAGCATTATAATTAAGCGTAATAGTTCAAGAGGCACCAATGACAGACAAGACAAAGCTCATCCCTGATAGTCCTGATTATCAGGACGAAGAATATGCTGAGGTTTACGCGAAAGCGAAAGCTGCGGGAAAGCCTTTGGATGATGACGCGCATTGGTTTGCGACGGATGAACCATTTGAGATGTTTGCTAAATGGCTAAGTGAGGCCAAGGCTAAGGAAATCAACGATCCTAACGCGATGTCTCTAGCGACCGTTGATGAAGATGGTATGCCGGATGTGCGTATGGTGCTTCTCAAGGATTTTGATGAGAATGGGTTTGTTTTCTATACAAACACAACAAGCGCTAAGGGGCGGCAGATAGACGCCAATATGAAAGCCGCTATCTGTTTTCATTGGAAGTCACTGCGCCGTCAGGTACGTGTGCGCGGTAATGTGACGCGAGTCAGTGATGCTGAAGCGGATGCGTATTTCCAATCACGTCACAAAGACAGCCAGATTGGTGCATGGGCTTCAAATCAATCATCTCGCATGGATGGGCGGTTTGAGCTTGAAAAAAACATCGCGAAATACGGTGCGAAATACGCTCTTGGCAAAACACCACGTCCACCGCATTGGACGGGCTATAGGATTGCACCTGAGCATATTGAATTTTGGCGTGACCGTCCATTCCGCTTGCATGACAGGCTTGTGTTTGAACGTTCTTCAAATGGTGGATGGTCGACAGGGCGTCTCTATCCTTAGAGCTGTTCAATCAATTCTGTTCAATCAATTCTGTTCAATCAATTCTGCGGGCAATTGGTTTTGGGAAATCTGAGCGCGGATGGCGTCTGCAAAGAGGCTAGGACATTTGCCTGACCAACCATATCCATATTTGGGCACGATAGCGCTGCGGTAATTGGAAAATTCGCTCTTGTATTTTGGCAGTGCATCCAAGGTAAAGGAGCGCTCAGTTTCTCCTGCGAGAAGCAAGACCCGGCTGGATACCTCTTGCAGGTTTGGGGGGAGTTTCAGATTCGCAATTTCAGCAGATGATTGCTTGATCGCTTTTTTATCTACTTTCCGAACTTCTTGGAGATAGCGTCTGGTCTTTTCACCAGCCATGCCAAATTTATGCGCGACAAATTTCTGCGCCATCGGAATTTTGCGGAATTTCAAAATGCCGCGCAGCAAGAGGTGGTATATTTCGGCGTTGGGAAGTGGGTCGTGGATAATGCAGCTTAGCGTGGCGGAGCTGATATCTTTGGGTCTATCTGACAGCAATTGCAGCGCCACATGTCCACCCAGCGACAAGCCTACAATGTGGACATCCATGCCTTCAAGCTCATTGTCGATAATCTCACCAACTTGGCGCGCCGTATCTTCGATGGATACCCATTCTTCTTTGGCGCTTAATCCGTGGCCGGGGAGGGTGATAGCGAGACAGAAATAATCTGGCAGGTGGCCGATAATGTTTTCCCACATCCAGCCGCTAAAGCCACCGCCATGCAAAAAAACAATTGCAGTTTTTGAGCGCTTTGTACCGGTTCCAGAATAGTGCAACATAATGTTAGAATTCACATTTCTCGATGGCGATGTCATCCACAGTCAAATGCTTGCTGACACGGTCAGAATAGTCCGTCGCAATCATTGTAACACCATTGGCAACAAGTTCATCATATTCTGATCCATCGCGATCAGCCCAAAAAGTATCATCGAAGCGATCTCCGCGACGCCCTAATGTACCAAATGCAACTTCAACGCCCATTGCTTTTATGTCGGACCATAATCCGGGGTTTAGCGTGTTTGTGCCTGTCCATGCGATAAGGTTTTCACGTCTGACACCGCGTGATTCTAATGTTTCAATATCGGATGGATCGGAGACAGAAGCTGTCATCATCATATCAGGAGCAAGGCGCGCAACTTCAGCAGCCTGGTCATATGTATATGTAATGAGAATCACATTGTTTTGCGCATTGGCTTTACGCACTTCAGAAATAATTGTTTCAAATTTACTGGAGCGCTTTTTATCAAGTTCAATGATAGCGCCTGTTTCCTTGGCCCATTTTAAAGTGTCAGCCAATGAAGGGATAGTGAAATTGGTTATTTCGCCATTCGCTTTCAGGCGAACGTTTTTTAGTGTTGCCCAATCTATTTCGCGGCCAACTCCTTCGCGTTCTGTCGTGCGATCAAGGCTTGTGTCATGCATTAAGAATAGAACGCCGTCTTTGGATTCGGCGACATCTATTTCAAAAATACGTGTGCCATTCTCATAAGATAATTGAAGCGTCTCAAGTGCGTTTTCTGGATATCCACGACGTGGGCCACCGCGATGTGCGGCAGGAAGGGCACCGTTTTCTCTGACACAATCCATCTTTGCCTGAAGGCTCACGGGATTGTGATCTGGTGCGGTCTGATTGGTATCTAATGCCTTGTTAGTCGACGAGGAATTCTCTGCCTCAGGGGAACAAGCCGACACAAAAAGGGCGCAAGCTGCGAAGGTTAGGGTAACGGGACGCATTTATTTGCCTTTTATTGTGTGAGTTGACGCTACGTCGCGACTTTTTTTCGTTGTATTTATGTCGTTTAATACAAAAAACATAAAAATAAAACTCTATTGGGAGAGGATTTATAATGCAGCAACTACCATTTGGATTAATGCAAGATTGGCCAATGACTATTGATAAGGTCATCAATCATGCACTCGCGGTATATCCGTATCAGGAAATCGTGACGCGTTCTGTCGCTGGCCCTATTGTTCGCAAAACATATGCTGATATCCACGCAGATTCGCGACGTTGTTCAGAGGCATTGCTTGCCAATGGATTGGAGCCTGGCGATATTGTCGCCACGCTCGCATGGAATAGCGATCTACACATGGAAACATGGTATGGTGCTATGGGGATTGGTATGGTTTTACATACTTTAAACCCGCGTCTTTTCCCTGAGCAAATAGCATGGATTGCTAATCACGCAGAAGACAAAGCTATATTCTTTGACACAACTTTTATGCCGATTATTGAAGCAATCGCACCTCATTTGCCGAGGGTGAAATTGTTTGTGGTGTATGGTGATGATAGTGTTATTCCAGCTGATACAAAAATCCCAAATTTGAAATCCTATGAGAGCTTTCTGTCAGGATGTCGTGGTGACAGCGTAAAATGGGGGGATTTTGACGAGAGAACAGCTTGTGGCCTTTGTTATACGTCCGGTACGACGGGCAATCCAAAGGGGGTTTTATATTCTCACCGCTCCAACATAATGCAGACTTTAATGTCCATGCAGGCAGGCGCGCTCGGCATTAAAGATAGTGATATTGTATTGCCGGTTGTACCCATGTTCCATGCGAATGCGTGGGGGCTGACATTCTCTGGTCCTGCAAGTGGGGCTAAGCTGGTTATGCCGGGTGCGCGCATGGATGGGGCAGCTATTTATGAATTGCTGGATTCTGAAAAGGTGACGATTTCTGCCGCTGTTCCAACTGTATGGCAGATGCTGCTCGAATATATGAGAAAAGAAGGTAAGACACTGCCTCACCTTAATTCTGTGGCGATTGGTGGAGCAGCTACGCCAGAAGGATTATTGCGGGCATTTGAAGAAGACTATGACGTAGAAGTCTATCCAGCATGGGGAATGACAGAAACAAGCCCATTGGGAACAGTTTCCAAACTTCCTATGCCGTTGCAAAACCTTAGCGATGAAGAGAAAATGACCCACAAATTGAAGCAGGGACGTCCGCCATTCGGGGTTGAATTGGATGTTGTTGGTCCAGATGGGAAAAGTTTGCCACGAGATGGTAAAGCGACAGGTCACCTAATGATCAGAGGTCCAGCGGTGGCTGCAGCCTATGTGAAGGGTGAAGGAAGCATACTTGATGATAGAGATTTCTTTGACACAGGTGATGTGGGTAATATCGACCAATATGGTCAGATGCATATTACCGACAGATCGAAAGATGTGATCAAATCAGGTGGAGAATGGATTTCCTCTATCGAGCTTGAAAACATTGCCGTGTCTCATCCAAAAGTTTCTTTGGCGGCCGCTATTGGTGTGCATCACCCTAAATGGGATGAGCGTCCATTATTGATTGTGAAAAAAGCTGAAGGCGAGGACGTCTCCAAAGATGAGGTTCTGGCTTTCTTCGATGGCAAAATAGCCAAATGGTGGTTACCGGACGATGTTGCCTTTGTTGATGACATTCCTTTGGGGGCGACTGGGAAGATCAATAAGCTTGCTCTTCGAGAAACTTTCAAAGACTATAAATTACCGACCGCTTAATGTTCGCTATTGGTGCTTTCTAATGATAGAAAGCACCAAGTGTGGCATGTAGGAGGGCAATATGTCGGAATTGACACCTGAAGAAGTTGAGAAGCTTGAAGCTGAAGCAAATCAATCTGAAAATAAAGACGAGAAACCTGTGGTGTTGGGTTCTTATCCGCCACCACCACCAAGAGAGCCCATGAGTAAGCTACAATCCATTGCTATGAAAATAGCAATTGGAGGCGCTATTCTGTGTCCGCTTTGGTTTGTCATTGCGGCACTTGGCGTGAAATACGGCCTTTGGTCTATCGGAACGGGGCTTGTGAAAATGTCGTTCCAGATGGGGCCGATTTTATTGATCGCAGTTGCTGTTATTTGTCTAGTTTCACTGATCATTCAATTGCTTAAACCCCCACGTCGCGGTTCTATTTTAGTTGTGATTGCGCTGTTAGTGCCGGTGTTTATGCTGGGACATTTGAAACAGACGGGCGATGATGTGGCTGGTTTGCCGCCCATTCATGATGTTCAAACGGATTGGACGAATCCTATTCAGTTTCCTCAAGCGCTATTGGACGAACGAAAAGCCAATAATTGGAACCCAGTTTTAGATAACCCTGTCGTGCCAGAATCTGCTGCTGGGAGATGGCCAAATGCTGTGGGGAAATATGTAAAAGATTTGCAGGCGGCTGCTTATCAAGATTTCAATCTACGTCCACAATTGTTTGAAGTGAAACCGGAAATCACGATTGAAGCCGTGGTGGAAGTGGCAAATAAAAACAATTGGGATGTTGTGAGTGTGAACCGCGAAGCTGGTGTAATCCACGCGACGTATACGTCTCCATGGTATGGTTTCGTAGACGATATTGTGATCACTGTTGAGAAACAGGGGCAAATTGGGTCACGGGTGAATGCGCGCTCGGTTAGTCGAATTGGATTGTCTGACATGGGGGCAAATGCGACACGTCTGAAGCATTTTGTGGATGATTTGAACTTGATGATGAAATAGCGATTTAAGGCATTTGCCTTATCCCATATGAAAAAAAGCCGTTCCAGTTTTGGAGCGGCTTTTTTGTAAGTGTCGATAGGGTAATTGAGGTCAGGCAGAAATGGTTGTGGATCTGTATTCAGTCTTCAAACCATAATTAGACGAAGATGCAGTCGCGCGGCCTGTTTCAACAAGGTGTATCATGTGCGCTAGAACAGAATGGCACGCAGCAGGGTGTAGCCGCTTATCAACGTCTTTATAGATTGTTTTTACCATCTGAGGAATTTGTGTATCGCCTGCTTCTAAGCGATCAATTATCGCTGATTCGCGTTTGCGGCGGTGAGAAATATACGCATCCACAAACGGGCCTGCTTTAGTTATAGGCGGTCCATGCGTGGGCCAAATCGTTGAATAGCCGCGTGCATGTATTTTTTCTAAGCTGTTGAAATAATCACCCATATTTCCATCAGGTGGGGATATCACAGTTGTTGACCATCCCATGATGTGGTCACCTGAAAATAATGCGTTTTCTTCTTTTAAAGCAAAGCAGAAGTGATTGCTTGTGTGACCCGGTGTAGAGACAGCTTCAATCGTCCAGCCATCGCCTGTGAATATCTGGCCATCCGCGATTGTCTGGTGGGGTTGGAAAGAGAGATCATCTCCAGCTTCCATGCGTACATCTGATTCTGTTGGAATGGCTGGGCCGCCTGCAAGGACTTCACAACCTGCCCATTGTGCGAGCGGATGTGCTAGAGGGGAGTGGTCCATGTGCGAGTGGGTGACGAGCACGTATTTGATTTTGCGGCCAGTGAGCGCCTTTTTTAACGCGTCAAAGTGGGTTTCATTGTTAGGGCCAGGGTCGAGAACAACACATTCATCACCGCCAATGATATAGACACCTGTACCCGTATAGGTGAATGCACCCGGATTGTTTGCAATGACCCGTTGGATTAGCGGGGACACTTGCGTCACTTCTTCATAGTCAAATTCAATGTCGCTTACAAATGGAATGCCGGCCATATGTCCCTGTCCGCTGTCTTAATGTCTGTCATTCTAAATTCCCTACCATAAAGGTAGAGACATGAAGTTTATGGTGCAAACTGATCGGCAAATGCTTTGGCAAGACGTCTGGTCGCGCGTAGCTTTTGTCCAAGAGGCAAAGCAACGGGTGGACCCATGTCAGTCTTGTTAGCATCGACGATAAAAATACGACCATCATTTGCATCACGCAACACGTCTACACCGCCCCAGTCAAGCTTGATTTCCTTGGTAAAGGCGCGGATCACATCAAGTTCATCTTTTGAGAACACATCTTGAGGGTTTTTGATGAAAACTTCAGTATTTTCATTCAGGAAACGTCTAGATAGAGGACGACGTTTGATGAATACAAGTGATGGTTCACCATTGACTGTGCATGTGCGCAGGTCTTCGACCAGCCCGCCGGGAATTTCATTATCCACTAGTCGTTGATAAGCACGGCCTTCTACGCGAGGAATAGGGCCTGCTATGATACGTCCATCATGTGCTGCGTTAATCTCTGACTTATCAACGATCATGCCTGAGTAGGTTTCAGGATCTACACCAAGGCCATATCCGGCAGCACGCTCAAATGCTTCGGCCACGCGAGATTTAGAAATGTCGGTGCATTCAAAATTGACTGTTTTTGCATGCTTAGAATGGCCAATAGTTGTTGGCGTGGAGCTTTCAGTTGAATCATCAAACTGCATGATGATGTCAGCGTCTTCACTATCTTTGACAATGCGGGCACCGGCCACATGCAGCACAGGCCAGATCAAATACCAAGGGCGTGGTTGATCGGGAGCAAAAGCGATTTTAGGGCGTTTGTGTCCAGATAGGGCACGCTGAATACGCCAAGCTTGCGCAAAGAAGAAGAAGGTGAACCATGTGAAGATGTCATGCAGTAAATGAAAATCAAGACGGATACGATGCCCCGTCTTTTTAACAAGAATGGAATTAGGGCCTTCAACAATAAAGTCTGACGTCCAAATTTTCTTCTTCATACGCAATCAACCATTTTAAAACTAGGTATTCTCAGATTGTGTGTTTCTCTCTTACTTTAAAAAGAAAGTCACGCAAGAATACCGTACACTGTTGAACTTTGAAATGAGGCAGAAATCAGAACAAGCCAAGTGAAACTTATGTGTCATGCCTAATTGCCGCTTATTTGGAGCCAGCTAATTGATTCAAAGTCGGCTCAAGATGAGACAAGTCATATCCAGCGATTTTAGCTTTCTCTATTGCTGATTCTGGCGTTTCAGCTCCGATCTTTACTTGAGCTAATGACCATAGAGAAATTGAACGCGTGCCAGAACGACAATAGGCAAGTACAGGGCCTTCACTTTCCGCGATGGCGTCGTTCAATGCTTTCATTGATTTCATGAAGTCGCCCGGTCCAGAGATTGGGACAGCTTTATAGCCCATTCCAAATTCAGTTGCTTTGGCGTTTGCGGTTGCGCCAGGCATTTGGCCAAAAGTTTCTTCATCAGGGCGATTATTGATGATGAATTTGAAGCCGTCTTCTTGGATGGAAGCAAAATCATCTACGTCGATTTGTGGCGCGACTGCAAAAGATTCTGTTACTTTACGAATATCAGCCATTTTGCCCTCATAAGCTTAATCAATATCTTGAATGTACTAATGTGTATCAAGCATTGCTAAATACGTTTTTACATCGCTAGCGGTTATTATTAACCCAGCAATAAAGCAAGGTCAGAGTTATGATAAAACAAAGTAAGTGAAAACACTTGTTTGTCATTCGCTGTGAAAAGGGGGCAGGTTTTCAAGTCCAGCCCCCCTTTTTGTAGACATAGTCCAAGATCGCCTGTTTTAGTATTCTTTAATGACAGGTGCGGCCATCTGGTTGGGCTGAGTTTCCATTGCTTGTATTTGCATGATTGTGGCTTGGATGCGCTCATCACCCATAATTTGGGACAATTGATTGAGAGTATGCATGCTTTGTGCAGACGCTCCCAACATGCTGCCAATTGCTTGAACAGGGTCTTGTTCCGGCGTCATCGATACAAGATTAACCTGCTTGTCTGCATCGATTCCGGCGAGTTGCTTTGCGCCCTCAATGGCGTCAATCAATCCACCAAGTTCATCAACAAGGCCATTTTCTTTGGCTGCTACACCCGTCCATACGCGGCCTTTGGCGATTTCGTGCAAAGCCTCTTGGCTCATGCCTCGGCCATCAGCAGCAAGCCGTGTGAAACGATCATATGTGCGTGCCAGACTTGCCCGCATGGTTGCACGTTGTTGCTCGGACAGGCGTTCTGTAGACGTGTAAATGGAAGCATAGGGGCCACCTACATCAATACGAGATGGGTTTACACCAATTTTTCTTAGACCTTCTGCAAGCGCAAATTTACCACCATACACACCGATTGAGCCGGTGATTGTGGCGCGGTTTGCGTAGATTTTATCAGCGCCCATGGAGATATAATATCCGCCTGAAGCTGCAACCGATCCCATAGAGATAACAACTGGTTTGTTATATGTGTTTTGGACATATTCAATTGCATTCCAGATCTGGTCTGATGCAGTCGGGGAGCCTCCGCCACTATCAACACGGAAAACAATGGCTTTAATGCTTTCATCTTTACCGGCGTCGTATATCTGTGATGACACTGTATCTGATGCGATAATCTGCTCTGCATTTGGATTAAAGATATCACCACCAGATGATCCTGGCATGATACCACCTTCACCGCCAATGAGCGCAATCTTAGGCGCTTTGTCGGCGATTTTTTTCGGTGTGTATTGGGCAATGTCGATCAATTCAGCATTGGGGGCTAAGCCCATTGCATGACGGACAAGATCTTCTGGCCATCCAAGTTTATCGACGAGTCCAAGGTCGAGAGCTTGGTCTGAAGAATATGGGCTGTTTTCCAATACATCGCGCAAAATGGCATTATCGGCCATTTTATCAGCACGGTCATTGGCAATGTCGATGAGGCTCACTTGCCATAATCCTTCAGCCAGTTCGCGCATCGCCTTGGCGTGTGATTCTGTGAAGTCTGTTTCTTTATAGACGTTGGGAGAGTTTTTAAATTCGTGAAATGCTTCAATCTCAGCAGATATGCCTAGATTGTCGAAAAGGCCTTTCAGGAACAAAGTTTCAAGTGAAAAGCCGGGAATAGAGAGGTCGCTACCTGCTTGTAGCCAGATTTCATCACTGGCTGATATGGCGCGATAAGCTGCTGGGCCACCGACGAAGAAGCCTTGGGAGTGTGCAAGGACAAATTTATCATTGGCTTGGAGCTTTTTAATAGCGCTTCTTATTTCTTCAGCGCGAGAAGAGCCAAATCCCATTTCGCTTGCACGTAGAACGACACCTTTGACATGATCATCTGTGGCAGCGCGATCTAGTTTTGTGAGGATATCAACAAAACTTGTTTGCCCAAAGAGGGAGGCTAGACCATCAGTTGGCTTCTGATCAGGGTATTCATAGCGCATATCAATTTCTAAGATAACAGCGCCCTTAGGAGCATCATCTGAGGCGTTTCCGCTCACAAGAGTCAGGATGAATATGGGGAGGGCGATGAAAAATAGAATCAATGCGAGAAATCCACCCGCGAATGATAGAAGAAGCGTTTTCATGTGTTTCCAATTCGTAACTAACACACCTGTTTTGCTTTTCCATCAAATGGCACGGCTTCAGGTCTGAATTATAGCGATTATCGATAAATATAGGTGTAAGTTTTACAAATTGAAAGGGAAGAATGTGTGATTTCCATTAATATGGCGGATTGTTTCATCAATTTCACGTGATTCACCCTTCCATCTGCAAGTGATCTGGCGGTGGGAATAGGGAAATTAGAGGATTGATAAGTTTAAGAAAATCGCTGTTTTTTCGAATATCACGGTATTTTTCTTATTTCAGAGCAAAAAAAGTATTGCATTCCAATTTAAGGTTAGTTACTTACAGCGCTCCTTTGTTGGGGCATCGCCAAGTGGTAAGGCACCGCTTTTTGGTAGCGGTATTCCCAGGTTCGAATCCTGGTGCCCCAGCCAAGGTTTTTAAATTTTTCCTAGAATATATTATTGGCGTTTATGCCGACTTTCTGTGCCTGCATTGTGCACGAAGTCATGCATGTTTGGCTATCTTGTGTTGGATGTTTGGGTCGGTAGATCGCATGGGCTAAAGCCGCTTCAATATTTGCTCGGCTTCTTTTAACTCATCCAATGTGTTTACGTTGAAAAATGGGTCGTAGGTTTGAGTATCCCATTCAACTTTAATAATGCCGCAGTCGAGTGCGTTTCGTTTCAGACTTAATTGGCCTTTATCGGCATTGTTTTGCAGTTGCATTAAATGGGATGTCTGCCAGAGCGAGCACACTGGATGTAATGACTCATGACTTACTGGCATTGCTATACTGTCAGATCCGTTTGCTGCTGTGCTTAACCGCGTCAGCAAGTCATCAGGTAGGAAGGGGCAGTCACATGGGAGTGTCAGCATACTGTCATACCCATGAATTTTGCACCATTTCAGCGCTGCTATCACGCCGCCCAATGGGCCATTAATATCCGGCTCATCTATAATTTGCGGAATGTCGACTGAATCAATCTGATTTTCATATGCAAGCTGAATTGCGATATTGTCCCCATAAAGGGCTGCACGTTCCATTGTGTATTCTAATAATGGCTTCCCGTTTAAGCGCTTGTCATGCTTGCTGCCGCCAATGCGTCGTCCATCGCCGCCAGCAAGAATAATGATCGCAGTTTTACCGGTGGATTTTAAGGTGGCGCTATCAAAAGTCATAGATGATGACTTTTTCACCGACCTGAACTTCAGGCGCATTGGGAAGCCTTCTTATCAGGATATCAGCTCTAGCTAGGACAGATTGCGCACTGGAGTCTTGGTTGGTGAATAAGCAGACCTTCTCATCCTTTATATAGCCTCTCATGAAATTTTCTCGATTGCCATTTTGGGGAATAGGCATTGAGGTTTCCATCTGTCTGGGAGCTGATCCTGCTTTGTTATCGCGTCCTGCTAATCCTAAAAGGAGTGGTTTTAAAAATAGTCGTGCTGTCACTAAAGCTGATGTCGGATTGCCGGGCAGGCCAAGGACAATGGTGTTTTTAACTTTTGCACACCAGACAGGTTTTCCCGGTTTAATGGCAACTTTTGAAAAGATAAGCTCCATGCCGTGGTTTTCAAACATGGCTTTGGCATAGTCCTTTTCGCCGACAGACGCGCCGCCAGTCACGATGACAATATCAGCATCGTGTATGGCTGAAGCGGCCGCTTTTTCCAGCAATTGGGGCGAATCATTCAAACTTTCGGAGCGGATGACGTCGCCGCCATTGGCTTTTATATAAGCACTGATTCCAAAAGAGACGCTTTCAGGGATGGCTCCTGGATGTAAATGCGCTTGTCCGGGCGGCTTTAATTCATCGCCAGTCGCCAGAATGACGGCTTTCGGCGTGCGAATGACTTTGATGCTCTCCCGATCCGCTGCGGCAGCAGTTGTCATTGCGCGCCATGAGAGGTGTGTACCTGCGTCGAGCAAAGTATCGCCGGCTTTGAAGTCGGAGCCTTTTTTTCGAATATTACGCGATTCTGAAACGGGTGATTTAATAATGGCGATATCGCCATCTCGTTCCACATTTTCTTGTATGATAACGCGATCAATACCAGCTGGAACTGGCGCACCTGTGAAAATTCTAACGCAGCCTGTTTTGGTAAAATGTGAAGGCGGTGGAGAACCTGCAAAGCTTTGGGCTAATATCGGCAACCGAACAGGTAGGTTGGTGAGATCAGAATCACGCACACCATAACCATCCATAGCTGACACATCTTGGGATGGTGCATCGGATCTTGAGGTTAAATTGTCGGCCAATACCCTGTTGGCAGACGTTTCAAAAGAGACTTCTTCATAAGGCAGTGGTTGGGCTAAATTATGTATCCTCTGGAGGGCTTCATCAAATGAGATCATCGGATACCTTATGTATTAATATATGTGGTAAAATGGTGGTTATATATGGCAAAATTATATCCTACAAATATACGCGCTGTAGAAATTGAGTTTTTCGTATGAGGGTCAGATTGCGCCTGCGTCATTTGCCTAATAGTGAGAAGCATCTTTGCATGTAATTTGTGCAATTAATTGTATGGTTGCTGATACTTTTCTTATCAATTTGCTGTGTGAATGGATAGTTTTGTTGAACAGTCATTTGAATGTCAAGAAAACCTAATATAGGCATGTTGTGGACTGTTGGGAATCGAGAATAAGGGGGTGAAACTCCTTACTAGGGTGCCCAAAGTGAAAATAGTGTAATTTTTTGTTGGAAGAATTTTAGAGAAAATTGAATTTGTTTTTTTCATTTAAATCGGAAAAGTAAGCGATTTAGTGGTTGGTAATGATAAATTTGGTGTGTTTTTTGTGTGAAGTTGATAAAAAAGCAGTTGAGCATGTTAAAGACATATTGATTGGAATGATTACTTGTTGTTAGCGTTCAGTTGCCTTACGGCGATTAATATCGCATATGGACAAATTCGGTATGCAATTTACCTTAGGGTTAATTGCTGAGGGAGAATTAGAAGAGCATACAAATAGATATGCTCCGATTGCGGTGATTCAGGTGAGTTCATCATTTGAAATTGTCGGGAACTATTGTTGAATTTCATTGGACGTTTTGCAAAACAGCATGCATTAACGTTCAGGGATATTGGGGGAGCAGAGTGTTTCCCCCTCTAAAATAGAGTTAAGTTTTCGAACGGTGAGGGCATAATGCATCGCCGTGTCGGGGAGTTGAGAGGCAAGACATGAAACGGTTTATCAAACCGGTGCGTGCAGCGTTCATGGCGTCCATTTTGGCGTCTGTTGCGACACCGGCTTTTGCACAAGCAGATTTAGCTGGCGCGATTAGCGTTGGTGAAGCAGCGACGCGTAAAGCAGAGCAAACACAAGAGCGCATCAATCAGTTGGATGATGAACGTTCTGACATGGTTCGCGAATTCCGCACGCTATTGCAGCAAAAAGATGCCGCTGCACTTTATAAGCGTCAGCAAGAGCGCGTTGTTGCGTCTCAAGAAAACGAGCTGAAAAGCTTGGAAGAGCAACTTGGTCGTGTAGAAGAAATCAAGGCGCAAATGGTGCCTATGATGGAAGACATGATCGCAGCAGCAAAAATGTTTTATGCAGCTGACCTTCCTTTTAAGGACATGACAGAAGACGGTAAACTGGACGTTCGTGCAGACCGTTATGCAAAACTTGACGACGTTATGGGCCGCGGTGATGTATCTCCAGCTGAGCGCTACCGTTTGATCATCCAAGCTTTCCAAAGCGAGATGGAATACGGTCGTACAATTGATGCCTACACAGATGACATCACATTGGCAGACGGTTCAGTGAAAACTGTTGACATCTTCCGTTATGGTCGTGTTGCGATGGTTTACATCACAAAAGATCGTAATCAACTTGGCCGTTGGGATCGCGAAACACAGCAGTGGGTAGATCTACCTTCAAGCTATAAGAGTGAAGTTCTTAAAGGCATTCGCATCGCTGACAAAGTTGCAACACCAGCAATCATGATGGCTCCGGTCGTCAAATTGTCTGCTCAGTAACGCCGAAAGTGAGATTTACTGATATGAAACCGATTAAATTTTCGATCAAAGCAATGGCTGCTGCAGCCATTCTAATGACTTCGACCGCTGGTGCTGCGTCTGCTCAATCATTGAGTGATGTTGTTGCTGCAATCAAAAAAGACTCAAGCACTTTGAACGCCGAGAACACACGTCGTTTGAACGAATTTAAAAGCGCGCGTGACCAACAAGCTTCTCAGTTGGCTGCTGCTCGTGCTGAAGTTCGTGCAGAAGAAGCAGCTGGACAAGCTCTAGCTAACCAATTTGCTGCAAACGAAGAAGTTCTTGTTGGACTTCAAAGTGAACTACAAGAAAAAGCTGGTGACTTCTCTGAATTGTTAGGTCAATTCCGTACAGCAGCTGGTGAGATTGACCCGCTATTGCGTCGTTCAATCATCTCTCAAGAATACACAGGCCGCGCAGAAGCTTTGTCTGACATCGCTCAAGCGCGTACACTTCCGACACGTCAACAGCTCGACCTTCTATGGCGTGCAATGTTGCAAGAAGTTGTTGGTCAAGGTGAAGTTAAGTCTTTCCAAGCTGTTGTTGCTAACGAAAACAACAATGAGCCTGTATCTGTTTTCCGTGTAGGTCCATTTACAGCTTTCACAGACGAATCTTCTCCTAAATTCCTAGATCTTGATGCTGGTAAATTTATTGCATTTGCTGCGCAGCCATCAGGTGCTTTGATGTCTGGTGCTCAAGCATTACGTTCAGCTGGTGAAGGCAAGCTGGTTGCAGCTCCTGTTGATCCATCTCAAGGTGACTTGCTTGGTCTTTTGGCTAACATGCCAAAACTTGGCGACCGTATTAAACAAGGTGGTCTACCTGGTTATGTTGTTCTAGGTCTTCTAGCTATCGGTCTTGTGATTGGTATCTACAAACTTGTAACACTTACAATGATTGGTGCAGCAGTTAAGAAAACAGCTCAAACAAAACAAGCTGGTTCTTCAAACCCATTGGCACGTATCTTCCAAGCATTCGAAGACTCGAAACAAGATGATGTTGAAGCTCTAGAACTTCGTTTGGATGAAGCCATCCTTAAAGAAACACCTAAGATTGATAGCTTCGTGAACTTGATCAAAGTTCTAGCTGCTGTTTCTCCGATGATGGGTCTTTTGGGTACGGTTGTTGGTATGATCCGTACATTTACTCAGATCACTCTGGTTGGTACTGGTGACCCGAAAACAATGGCTGATGGTATCTCGCAAGCGCTTGTAACGACTGTTGAAGGTCTTGTAGCTGCTATCCCGCTTATTCTTCTCCACGCATTCGTGTCTGCTAAGGCAAGAAGTGTTCAGCAAGTGCTCGAAGAGCAAGCTGCTGGTATGGTTGCAGAACGCGCAGAGCAAAAGGGCGGTGCCCGGGTTTAATCCCGGGTTCTTCCCCTTTTTTAGAAAAGGGAGGTTAACATGCCATTTTTTCCAGACAGTCTTAACGGCTTCTTGGACAGAGGTGGACCGGTTCTTTTCATTATTATGGCGGCGGCCTTCGTTATGTGGGCCCTCATCCTTGAGCGTGTTTTCTACTTCCGTCTTTCACACAAAGACGTTGTTGCAAATGCACTAGAGAAATGGGACAGCCGTAAGGACCATACATCTAAATATGCGCATTGGGTTAAAGACAAAATCGTTTCAGAAGTCCGTCAGGAAGCTCAAGCGAATGTTGTTTTATTGAAAGCTGTTGTGGCTTTGGCACCAATGCTTGGCCTTTTGGGAACAGTGACAGGTATGGTCAATGTTTTTGATTTGATGGCTATCACTGGTTCGTCTGATGCGCGTGCTATGTCTGCTGGGGTGTCGCGTGCGACAATTCCAACAATGGCTGGTATGGTGATTTCTATTTCAGGCTTGCTCTTCACTATGGATCTTGATCGTAAGGTTCGTCGTGAGGTTGCTAAAGTCGAAGACCAAATGGAGATTCACGAGGATGCGTAGACGTAAAAAGCCCGTCGACGAAGCTGAAGTTGACATGACACCAATGTTGGATGTTGTGTTCATTCTTCTGATCTTCTTTATCGTGACATCGACATTCCTAAGCGAACAGGGGATGGATTTGACGCCACCGCCTCAAAGCGATGGTCCACCACCACCTCAGGCTAAAGCAATCAGTATCTATGTGGATGAAGGCAACTTTATTCGTGTGGATGGACGTTTCACTGATATCTCAGCCGTTCGTGCGAACATTGAACGTAAGAAAGCTGAATTCCCTGATATCAGCGTTGTTGTTCAAGTTCACCCTGAAGCTAAGAACCTGTACGCGCTTAAGGTTGTTGATGAGGCAAGACTTGCCAATATCGCCAACGTTGCGTTCGTCGGTTCAGAGTAGGATCGGAAGGAGTCTGTTATGGCTAGAGAAAGTCGTATTGCACCCGAAGAAGACGCTGAAGTTGACTTGACTCCAATGTTGGACGTTGTGTTCATTCTTCTTATCTTCTTCATTGTGACAGCTACATTTGTGAAAACACCTGGTGCAACAGTTGAAAAGATTGACCTTAAAAAGGTTGCTCCGATCAATTCACCCATCATGGTTGCTTTGACAGCTGACGATGAAATCTGGATCAATAGAAAAGCCGTGAAAATGCGCGAAGTTTATGCTACTATGCAAGAGATGGTAGAAGACAATTCGTCCGGCGAAGCTATGATCTTGGTTGATGGTCAGAGTACAACCGGTGTTCTACTTGAATTGCAGTCAAATATGATGACTGCTGGTGTTAAGAGTATTAACATCTCAACAGAACCCCAGAGTTAGGAGAGGATAAGATGTTTTCGAATCCAATCGTACGTTTCGGTGTAGGTATTCCAGTAGCAGCAATATTGTCAGTCGCTTTATTCATGCTTATGGAAAACTTGATCCGCATTAAAGAAATTTGCCCACCGGGAGCAGTGATGAGCCCGGCAACTGGTAAATGTGTTAAAGCAGATCAACGTAGCCTAAGAAATATCTTTGCGGAGAAGGCAACTGTAGAGCAGATCCGTTCTACCCGTAAAGCGCCTAAGAAACTCGACAAAGCTAACAAACCACCACCGCCCCCGAAAATGGCAGCAACGAAGCAAAACATTGATTTGCCTAAAGCTAACATTCAAGGTGCGGCTCCAACTGAGATCAAGTTTGAGCGTGTAACAGGTATCAATATTGGTGCTGTTTCCGTGAGTGACCGTGATGCTCAGCCAGTGCGTCCACCAAACACAGGGCCGATTTTGCGTGCAATGCAACGCATCGGGAAATCTGCCGAGTGTGAAGTGTCACTGGATGTGGATGTTCAAGGTCAACCTTATAACGTTGTCGCAACCTGTAACGTAAGCCAGTATGAAAGTGCTGCAGCTAAGGCTGTGGGGGCGACTGAGTTCGCACCTAAAATTGTTAAAGGTAAAGCTGTTGGTCGTAAGGGTGTTGTGTATCCTTTCGAGCTGAAGATGGCCGAGTAAATAATATGCGCAGTGGCCATATAATTGGTCGCTGCGCATAAATTACTATCTTTTAGAGATAGTGTTGACTGAATTTTGGTAAACGAAGTGGGCAAGGGCATATTATCGCCTAGAATCATAGATAGATTTGGCCGCAAAGTTTATAGATGTTTTGAAGATTGAAGTCGCCGAAGTGACGAGCGCTCCAGCTTTTAGAATATCGGATTAGTCGTTTTGTTAGCGCAAAAGACTGGAATAATTGGTTGTTGTGACGTGTTTCACATTAAGGCCAATGAAAATTTAGCCACGGGTGCGTTCTTGTGATGGTGAGTCATTTTGGAGCGCTTCGAGTAGAATTTTGTAGATGTGGATGCATATTCATATCTTATCGTTTGGAGGAAAACGATGCGTTTGAAAAAACTGACATGTGGAGCAGCCGTGGCATTGGCGATGGCTGTGATGGTGCCAAGTGCTATTGCTCAAGCTGTGCCGTGTGAAGAAACTCAGTTCACTGCCAAAGCAGGACAAGCTTACCTAGATGCTGAGAACGCATATTTGACTGAAGGACAGTTGGAAACAGCGAAGTCCTTGATGACAAAGCTAAAAGGTATGACGCTTAACTGTTATGAGCGTTCAGCTGTTATTCGTCTTTCTGCTGGTATTAACGTTAAGTCTGGTGATTACAAAGCTGCTATTCGTGACCTCGAAGAAGCGCTGCCAACTTTCACTGGTGAAAACAGAACTGAGACTCTTTACAATATTGCTCAGCTATACTTGCAGACTGATGACAATAAAAATGCCGCTGCAAAGCTTGAAGAATGGATTGCATCTGGTGCGAAGCCAACAGGTCAGCAATTTATGCAAATGGCGACATTGTATCAGCAATTGGGCGACAATAATAAAGCGATCAAATATCTAGAAGCAATGCTAAACAAGGATGCAAATCCTTCTAAGCAAGCTATTGATTTTGCTGTTTATCTCTACAATGAAACTGGACAAAAAACGAAACTTGCCAGCTTCTTGATGAACAAAGTTATTCCAAGCTTCCCTGCTGAGAAAAAATACTATGAAGTGATGTCTTCTCTTTATTACGAAGATGAAAACGATCACAAAGCATTTGAAGTTGTGAAAGCAATGTATCTTGCAGGCTTCCTCAAAACTGAGAGTGAAGTTATGCGCGTTGTAAACTTCTACAATGCATTTAATTCTCCATTTGAAGCCGCTAAGGTTATGGAAAAAGAGATGAATGCGGGTCGCATTGAAGTGACAGCTGAAAAGTTGGATACTTTGGCGAATCTGTATCAAGTGTCTCGTGAATATGATCGTGCTATTCCTGTCATTCAGAAACTCGCTAAGCTAACAAACAGCGGTAAATCTTATGAGCGTCTTGGTCGTTCTTACTTTGAAATGGGTAAGAATGAAGAAGCTGAAAAGAACCTTCGTTTGGCCTTAGATAAAGGCGGAATGAAAGAACCTGGTTTTGGTTGGGTTTTGATCGGTCAGATCAAACACAAAGAAGGTGATCGTGCCGGTGCACGCACAGCTTTCTCAAACGCTGCCAAACTCGGTGACCGTGGTGGTCGTGGTTGGTTAGACTTTATGGCTTCAGAAGATGAAACAAAGCGCGCACTTGCTGAGTTTGACCTTCGTGTTGCTGTTGAAGAGCTGAAAAACGTCAAGAAAGCATGTAAACTTACTGAAGTTCTAGGTGGTGAGCCTGCTGAAGAATGTAAAACAGTTGATGCTAGAATTGTTGAAGCTGCAGCTAAACTTGGTGAAGATGCTGAAGGTAAAAAGCTTGTTGCAGAAGACACAGCAGCAAAAGAAGCAGCTGAAGAAGATGATGCATAGTCGACACAAATCTTGAATGCTGTCGGTTTTTAAGACTGTATAAAAGATGATGATAAAAAAGGCCGATAAGCATTTGCTTATCGGCCTTTTTTGTTTTGAAGGGGATTTATTTGTATTGTGGCTTTTCGTTTCAATACTGCGTTGTTGATACAAAAAAGCTGGAGCCATTTTGATGGCTCCAGCTTAATTTTGTGATGATCAAACTTGGTTTGATGAATGTTAAACCTTAGAAACTTCAAACAATTAGATCAAATAGGACATACCAAATGCTGGTCTCTTATTTGGATAGATCCAGAGTATCACCAGCTTTGCCAACACTTGCTAAAGCAAAGGCATATTCTATCGCTGTTTCTTTAAGCCCTTCAAATCGGCCAGATGCACCGCCATGTCCGGCACCCATATTAATGCGGAGGAAATATGGACCTGCATTTGGGGCTTCATGGCGAAGTGCTGCAACCCATTTTGTTGGTTCCCAATAGGTAACGCGTGGGTCTGTTAGACCGCCTGTAATCAACATGGTAGGGTAGGCGCTGTCAGTGATATTATCATAAGGAGAATAGGCTAGGATTGTATCATAATCTTCGCTGCTCTTAATCGGGTTACCCCATTCTGGCCATTCTGGTGGGGTTAGTGGAAGTTCTGTATCTGACATGGTGTTGATGACATCTACGAATGGAACTGCGGCGATGACACCAGCGAATAAATCTGGGGCCATGTTTGAAACGGCACCCATTAATAGGCCGCCTGCAGAGCCGCCCATGCCAACAATTTTGCCCTTTGATGTGTAATTCTGGTCGATCAGATATTCACCAGCTGAAATGTAGTCTTTGAAAGTATTCGTTTTTTTCTCACGTTTCCCATCTAGATACCATTGATAGCCTTTGGCTTGGGATCCGCGAATATGAGCGATAGCGTACACAAATCCACGATCAACAAGAGACAATCTGCCGGAGCGGAAATCAGCATCTATTGTGATTCCGTAGGAGCCATATCCGTATAGTAAAAGGGGTGCACTACCATCTAATGGTGTGTCTTTGTGCCGAAGAATTGTGACTGGAATGCTCTCGCCGTCATGAGCTGGTGCCATGACTCTGTTGACGATGTAATCACTTGGTGTGTGTCCAGAGGGGATTTCGCGTGTTTTTAGTAAGGTTTTTTCACCTGTCTCTATATTGTAGTCATGTGTTTGATCTGGCGTGGTCGGAGACGCATAATATAGACGGATTGTGTCGGTGTCATACTCATATCCTGTGCTGCTGGATATGTCATAAGCTTCCTCTTCAAATGCGATCTCATGCGTGTCGCCGGTTTCACGAGATGTTATCGACAGACGAGGGAGGGCATCTTTGCGTTCTTCCACAATAAGCCAATCTTTAAGCGCGCTTATGCTGCTTATGAGTGTGCCCGGTTCATGCGGGACAACTTCTGTCCAGTTCTCGCGGCTGCTGGAATCATATGGCGCGGACATGATTTTGAAATCAACAGCGCCATCTGCATTCGTTTTGATAAAGAATTGGCCATCATAATCGATGACGTCATATTCGATGTTTGCTGAGCGGGGCGCGATTGTGTGGTATTGGGTCGGCTTGTCGCTGTCTGCTCTGATATAGTGATATTCGCTAGTTGTGTGGTCGCCCGTGCGAATGAATATGAATGCGTCAGACTGGCTTCGGCTTACGCCAAGAAAATAGCCTGAATCTTTTTCATGAAACACAAGTGCGTCAGTTGCTTCGCCAAGTTTTCTGAAGAATATTTTTTCAGGACGATTGTTTTCGTTTCTGTCGATCCAATAAAGTGAATTTGAATCTGCACCCCAAGTGAATGATCCATAAGTGTTTTCGATAACCGTATCTAATTCTTCACCTGTGCTAAGATCTTTTACGCGCAGCGTGTAAAATTCAGATCCTTTGTTATCTACAGTGTAGGCGATTTTGGAGTGGTCTGGGCTGTGAGAAACTTGACCAAAGTCAAAATATTCTAAGCCGTCTCCCATTAGATCGCCGTCCAGCAATATAACTTCATCTGAATCACTGCTGTCAGTAAAGGCTGTCGCAGCTGGTTTACGCGCATAAACGGGGTATTCGCCGCCTTCACGAAATTTGTGATAATAGGCCCATTCCCCATCAATCATTGGAACGGATGAATCATCTTCTTTGATACGGCCCTTCATTTCTTCAAATAATTCAGTTTGAAGCGCGGTTGTTGGTGTTTCTAAAACTTCTTTTGTGAAAGCATTTTCTGCTTCGATATAATCGCGAATATCTTGCTTTAACACGCTTGGTGTTTGCATGACTTCTTGCCAATTATCATCGCGAATCCAAGCATATGGATCAGTTCTTGTTCGGCCAACTTGCTCTGTGACTTTATCTATACGCTGTGCAATTGGGGGCGTGGGCCAGCTGGATTGATCAACCATTGTATCGGTGCTCGTAGAATTAGAATGAGTTGGTGGGGATGAGGCGATTGGCTCGGAATGCTGGGTTTGGTCTGATGTTGCGCAATTGGCCAAGACGAGCATTGAGCTTGCTGCGAGAAGAGTCCGTATCATGATTTCATTCCCCTAAATTGTGATTAAGTGAAAAGATGGACTAATCATGTGGGGAGTGAAAGAGGTAAATTACATTCTTCAACTATTCCTCAGGAATAAATTTCAAAACACTGCCATTGATGCAATATCTTAGCCCTGTGGGTGCTGGGCCATCATTGAAGACATGTCCCATATGTGCGTCACAATTTGCGCAGCGCACTTCTATCCGTGGTGAGGCAAGTTTGAAATCTTGTTTTGTTGAAACAGCCTCTTCAAAGGCGGGCTGATAAAAGCTGGGCCAGCCAGAGCCGGAATCATATTTGTGTGCAGAAGACCAAAGGGCTGTTTCGCACACGACACATAGATATTCTCCATCGCGTTTTTCATTATTTAGCGGGCTTGTGAAAGCGCGCTCAGTGCCGTCTTCGCGAGCAATTTTATATTGCTCTGGTGTGAGTTCTTTGCGCAATTGTTCGTCAGTTTTGCCAGTCTGATTGTCGTTTGACATGTCAATTCCTGTATAATTTATACCGCGTCAGTATCGGATTTTTGCGTTTCAAGTTCAGCACCGTACAATATTTGCAGCGTTTCGCCCACTAGGGCAGGTCGTTTCTCGCCTTCAATTTCTATTGTGTTTTTGATTTTTACAATCTTACCGCCAGCGCTATTTTTGACTGATTCACAAACCTGCTTTAACCGAACGCGTGACCCGGTTTTTACAGCATTTTTCAAGCGTATGCGATCACTCCCAAAATTGACGATTCGGGACATGCCTTCGATTTGTAGACATTCATTAAAAAACACAGGGATAAGTGAGATGATAAGATAGCCGTGTGCAATTGTGCCGCCGATTTCACGGTTGGCGCGTTCTACATCGACATGGATCCATTGATAATCACCAGTCGCCTCAGCGAATTTATCAATTCTTTCTTGAGTGATCTCCAACCAGTTAGACGTGCCGATTTCTTCGCCAACCTTGAGGTGAAGCTCTGAGAATTTGATTATCATGATTCTGCTACCGTTTTTCAAATAATACACTTAAGGTTGTATTACTGTGTTCAATAGCTGCACTATGACCAATTCAAATATCAATTCAAGGCTTGGTAAACATTAAAAACATTCACCTGAGAATGAGGTGGATGTCAAAACGTATACGCGTTCTAGATGAATGCGGGCAGGGATGTAGATATTTCAGGTTGATGAAAAATATGTGTGGTCTTGGTGTTCTGACTTTTGCTGGGCTTAAAGTTGCAGACTGCAAATATAGAGTTGCACACAATAAGTTTACTTGATCACGCCAGGCAGAGTTTGTTCTGGAGGTGTTGGATTGTACAATATATCGTCACAAGGTTATCACAATTTCATTGTGTTATTGTGGTAAAGCGATTAGCTCGTTAATGTCGTTATAGAGGGTGTAGAATATGCGCGGTGTAAGATCTTTTCTGGGATGGGTTTTAGCGCTGGGGCTTATAATTGTGCTCGCATTTTCTCTGGACGCTAAATTATTCGACGATCCTGAACAAGCAAATGTTGTTTATTCTACATTAGCAGAAAAAACAGGTTTAGCATTGTTTGAGCCAACCGGACGATATGTCATGGGGATGCTTGAAGGGTTTGCTGCTCTTATGCTGGTTTTGCCATTTACGCGCCGTTTTGGGGCTTTTCTGACGCTTGTTATCTCGGGCGCACTGGTTGGCGCACATTTATCACCCTATCTTGGGCAGGAAATTCCAATAGCGCTTGGAAGTGAAAAATTAGACGGTGCGAGCCATTTTTATCTCATGATCGCGCTCGTAACTGCATCAGGTTTGCTGATGTTTATTCACCCAGGACGCAAGCGGCGCAGAACTTTTAATTAAGAGAGTCTAATCAAATAAAAGTGGAACATATGCATTTTTTTGCAATGTGATGACTTTTGGTTAACTGATTAAAGTCCAATATCGCGGCTAAGAATCGCGAGGCATAGTCATGGCCGATGGCCTAAATCAGCAAGTTGAAACACAGCAAGATTTTCGATCTCGCCGCATGTTGTTGCGACGATTGACCGATGTTGTCGCGCTTCCTGATTCTGCGTCCAGCTCTCAAGATCGTGCGATAGCCGGTGATTTATTGCTGGAGATGCTGATAGATGCCGACGAAAACGAACGTGCTGTGTGTGCGAAACGTCTGGTTGGGATGTCTCAGGCACCGCGTCGTGTTTTACGCTATTTAGGGCAGGATGTCGCATCGGTTTCAAGCCAATTGCTTGAGGAATCGGCAGCATTTGATCAATCTGATCTTGTCTCTATTGTTGTAAGTGGGGCAGCCCATCATCGCCGCGCAATAGCTGCCCGCAAGGATGTTGGGTCTTGCTTGAGTGATGCAATATCTCAGAGCAGGGACACAGAAGCAATTGCGCGATTATTGATGAATGACAAAGCGATTGTATCTGAATTATCTATAGATCGCTTAGTCTCTTTGAGCCGCAATATCGAGCGGCTGGGGCCATTATTGCTGCGTCGACCTGAATTACGGCCTGCGCATGCGCTTGTTTTGTTTTGGTGGTCGGATCAGGCAACTCGTCGTCTGATACTTCAACGCTTTTCTGCTGAACGCTCTGTTTTGATAGATATGTGTTCAGATATTTTTGCGCACGCAGCCAAAGATAATTGGTCTGATCCTGTGGTACGAAAAGGTTTGCAGGTAATTGAACGCCGTCAGAGAAATCGCGCGGCGATAGAGAAAAGTCCATTTTCAAGTCTAGAAGATGCGATCGCGCATATGCTCAAGTCTGGATATCAAGCAAAAACCATCGACGAAATTTCATATCTATGTGGCATCAAGCCCATGACCGGACAGAAAATTATTTCCGATGAGGGCGGTGAAGGTATTGCGGTTTTAGCCAAAGCTGTTGGGCTGAAAAGACAATATTTCAAAGCATTCTGGGCAGCGCTTGGGCGTCCTATTAGTCGCAAAGATGCACCTGTCGAGCATTTTGAATATGTCCTTGAAATATATGAGATGATGGCCGTTGCCAAAGCCCAAACAGTGCTGCGGTATTGGAATTGGTCGCTGAGTTCTGCCTATTCTCCGGAAGTGTTGGACGACAACAATAATGAAGTTGAAGCTGATACAGAGAAATATGGACCTGCTTCGCGTGCCAGCCGGTTAGTATTTGGTCGTTAATTCAAGATCTAACAATAATTTGACCGATCAGGACTGGTCAAAATGCTATCTTCTCGATAACTAATTCCTAACTTCAATAGCGGGGCTGTTGAATCGAAAAGCGATTCTCATAGCTACCCATAAATTTTACGGGTCTGATGACTTATTTAGTGGGCTTAATTGTCGGTATTTCAATCTTCTGGTTTGGACTATCGGGTCATTTTGATTTTCCAATTCTCCACATGGGGATTGGTTCTATTGTTTTTGTCATTTGGTTTTGTCACCGATTAAAAATTCTCGACGTTGAAGCATCTCCATACATGTTGATGCCGCGTGCGCTTGGATATTGGGTGTGGCTTGGCGGCGAAATTATCAAAGCCAATATGGTTGTCTTAAAAGCTGCGCTTCGCGTGACACCTGATATTGAGCCAGCGATGGCACGCGTGAAAACAAGCTGTAAATCAGATTTGGCAAAAGTGACTTTCGCCAACTCGATAACATTGACGCCGGGAACAGTTACAATTGATCTTGAGGGAGATGAATTGATTGTTCATGGCCTTTACGCTGCTGATGTTGCGCCTGGCTCTTTTGATGAGATGGATCGTCGTACCTCAGAAGCTATAGACGGAAAGAGATAGAATATGCTCGTTGCTGCTACCCTTGCCGTTATTGCGGCGATGGCGCTTTTGCTTGCGCGCGCCATCATGGGACCGACATTGTATGACCGCGTTCTTGCGGTAAACTCTTTTGGGACCAAAACTGTTTTGTTGTTGGGATTGCTTGGTTTTGTGACCAAACGGCCCGATTTCCTCGATATCGCTTTGCTTTATGCAATGATCAATTTTGTGGGAACAATCGCAATTTTGAAATTCTTCCGTTATCGCTCATTTGGTGTGCCTCTTGTTGCTAAGAAGCCTGATGGTTCCGTACAGATCGGAGAAGCGCACAATGATTGATTTTTCCACTCTGTTTTCGCCTGAAAATCTCGAAACTGCCCGCATTACTCTTGGGAGCGCATTGACGTTGGCTGGTGCTGTATTTTCAGCGGCTGGATCTATTGGTGTTATTCGTTTCCCTGATTTCTACACACGTATGCACGCTGCGTCGGTTACGGATACACTTGGTGCATCTTTGGTATTGATCGGGCTAATGCTGATCGGTGGTTGGTCTTTGGTGACGTTCAAACTGCTCTGCATCTGGGTGTTCTTTATGTTCACCAGCCCGACATCATCTAATGCTGCTGCAAATGGCGCGCTTAGAGCAGGGCTTGAGCCTTTCCTTGGCAAATGGACAGGACAAAAAGTGACCGTCAAAGGCCAAGAGGCTTTAAAAGTGCAAGAGGAAAAGGAGTAAAAAAATGGAAGCTCATTTTAGTCCATCCGTCCTCATCGCAAATATCGTCCTTATGGGCATGCTCGGCGTGATCACGATCGCGATTATTCGTATGCGTAGCCTGTTTGCTATCGTTATGCTGAGTGGTGTGTATTCGCTTGTGTCTGCGGCTTGGTTTCAAGCTATGGATGCGGTTGATGTGTCTTTTACTGAGGCTGCGGTTGGGGCGGGTGTTTCAACCACTTTAATCCTTGCCGCAATGTTGTTGACTGTTCGAACAGCTAAGCCGTCTAAGCCGATTTCTAAGCGTTGGGGACCACTTGTTGTGGTCATCGCAACAGGTGCTGTATTGCTGTATGCATCCACAGATTTGCCGTCATTCGGGGCAGCAGATTCACCAGCTAATAGTCATGTCGGAAAAGCCTATATTGATGAAACACCCCATGATGTGGGGACGCCAAACATTGTGACTGCTGTTTTGGCCTCTTATCGTGGATTTGATACATTTGGTGAAACCGTCGTTGTATTCGCTGCCGGTGTTGCTGTGATCCTGCTCATTGGATTTGGAGAACGTGCGCGTGCTGCTTCTGACTGGCGCGGTAAAGATGAGGAGCAGGGGGAGAATTTTAGTGATGATAGTCACTTGATTTTGCGAGTTGTTTCAAAATTCCTAATCCCTCTCATCGCTATTTTTGCATTCTATGTGCATTTCCATGGTGAATACTCACCTGGAGGTGGGTTTCAGGCCGGTGTGATCTTCGCTGTTGCTGTGATGCTATATGCAATGATTTTTGGTCTGCGTGCGGCAATGAAGGCTTTCCCGCCTGTATGGGCGCGTGTGGGGGCTGCTATCGGAGTTGCGATTTACGGATTGACTGGCGTTGTCTGTATGATCAATGGCGGCGACTTCCTTGATTATGACTACATTTTCGGTCCACCGACTGGGGAAGTGCACGGTCACCATAACTGGCCGCAAATCACTGGTATTATTGGTGTTGAGGTCGGTGTGGTTGTTGCCGTGGCCTGTGTCATGATTACAGCTTTTTATGCATTTGCGGGCCGCGTGCCTGAGATTCGGGACGAGGACTGGTAAACCATGCAATTCGTACTGGACCATTATAATTATTGGGTCATCATTCTGCTGATGATGGGTGGCCTATATATTCTATTTGAGAGCCAAAACCTGATTAAACGTCTGGTTGGGCTGTCTATCTTTCAAACCTCTGTGATCGTGTTTTATGTAACATTGGGTAAAGTTGCGAGTGGGACGGCTCCTATTTATGTAGATACGGGCGATCATGGCGGAGGTCATGGTGATGAAACCAACCATGGCACTATTGGCGCTGGCCATGCGGTTGATACACATGCTGGCGCAGATGCGACAGGACATGATAATCCTGCGACTGATCTAACACATGGTGTTGAAGAACATATTGCAGATGCGCAGGTAACTGATGACCATGGCGTGGTGACGTCTGATGTGGCTGAGGCTGCTGACTCTGCAAAAGAACATGCAGCAGACGCAGGACATGGATTATCTGATGCTGCACACAGCGCAATTGACGCTGTTGCTCCGCACACTGTTGATGCTGGTGCGCACGGTGTTGACGTCGCGCATCCTGTTGCTGAAGTGATTTATTCAAACCCGCTGCCACACGTGCTGATGCTGACTGCTATTGTTGTCGGTGTCGCAACATTGTCTGTGGGGCTGGCTTTGGTTGTTCGCATTCGCGAAGCTTACGGAACAATTGAAATGGACGATGTGAATTCTGCCGATTTGGAAGATGGAACACGCGAAGGTGAGAAGGCATGAATATGTTTGCTAACTTCCACCTCGCACCAGAGGCGCTGACTCATCACGCGCCGGTTTTGCTTGTGCTTGTTCCATTTCTCATGGCAACGGCGACAGTATTTGCTCCTAATGGTCGGTTTGCATGGGGCATGGCGCTATTAACGTCAGCTTTCACTGTGTGGATGGCTTGGGCGCTTGGCGCTGATGTCGCGCGTGAAGGCGTTGTTTCCTATCATATGGGAGGCTGGGCACCTCCGCTTGGAATTGAATTCCGCGTTGATGGCCTCAATACACTTATCGTCATACTGATCTCATTCATGGCGCTTATGTCAGCTTTGTTTGCACAGCCGGCAGTGGCACGTGAAATTAAGGCTGAAAAACAACCTCTTTTCTATACTGCCTATCAGATTTGTTTGGCGGGTCTTATGGGGATGTCTCTCACGGGGGACGCGTTTAACCTGTTCGTTTTCCTAGAGATTTCATCCATTTCAACTTATGTGCTTGTTGCGCTTGGAGCGACACGTGATCGCCGCGCTTTAACGGCCGCATTCAATTACCTGATCATGGGGACAATTGGTGCGAGTTTCTTTGTGATCGGTGTTGGCTTTTTATATGCCGCGACTGGTACGCTGAATATGGCTGACATAGCCGAGCGTTTGAACGGATTGCATGACTCACGCGTCGTGCAGGCTGGATTTGCTTTCATCATTGTTGGGCTTGGACTTAAGGCTGCAATGTTCCCATTGCACCAATGGTTGCCAAGTGCATATGCCTATGCGCCTAGCTTTGTGACCGTATTCTTGTCTGCGACTGCAACGAAGGCCGCTTTTTATGCCTTGGCGAGATTCATCTTCACTGTGTTTGATCCGAGTTGGGATTTTGTCGTTGCGTCGCTGAATTATGTGCTTGCGCCTGCGGCTTGTTTGGCAATCCTGTTTTGTTCGTTTCAAGCGATCTTCCAATTGGATGTACGCCGAGTGTTAGCTTATTCTTCGGTTGCACAAGTAGGGTATATGTTGCTTGGTTTATCGGTAGGAACCGCAGCTGGGCTATCGGCTGGTATGTTCCACCTTGCCAACCACGCTTTGCTGAAAGGTGCGCTGTTCATGGCTGTTGGTGCTGCGGCACTAGGGGCTAATGTCTGGAAGGTTTCTCACTTTAAAGGGGCAGGTAAAAAAGCGCCGCTGACATTTGCAGCTTTTACAATTGCTGGATTGTCACTCATGGGTGTGCCCTTAACGGCTGGTTTCTTGTCTAAATGGCGTTTGCTAGAAGCTGTTATGATCAATGATTGGTGGTGGGCTGCGCTTGTAATTGGTGCGTCGTCTTTCCTCGCTTTCTTCTATGTGGGACGTATTCTTCAAGCTGTTTATTTCATGGAACCAGATGAAGGTGCGCCAGAAATCAAGGAAGCGCCTTTGGTCATCCTATTTGCGCTTTGGGTGCTTGCAGGATTGAATATTTTCTTTGGTGTAAACCCGTCCATCCCATTGGGGCTTGCGGAAGCAGGCGCACATGCCGTGCTTGGTATTGATCTAGGAGGCGTCCAATGAGCAATGAACTCCTGATCCAGTTTGCGCTGGGTATTCCTTTACTATGTTCTATCGCTGTTTGGGCATTCCGTAGTGCGCCGGATGTGCGCGAAACTGTGACAATGCTGAGTGCGATCGGCTTGTTCATTGTGGCGCTGTCTATCGCGCTGCGCGTTAACAATGGTGAAGTTGTCGCGTGGGACATGGTGAGTGTCGCTGCGGGCTTCTCATTTGCCTTTGAGGTTGAACCTCTTGGTGCCCTGTTTGGATGTATTGCATCCGGTTTGTGGGGCGTGAACTCGCTTTACTCTATCGGTTATATGCGCGGCAATAATGAAAAGCATCAGACACGTTTTTACATGTGTTTTGGTGTGGCATTATTTGGGGCTATGGGAGCGGCATTCTCTGCCAACCTATTCACACTCTTCATTTTTTATGAAGTCCTGACATTATCCACTTACCCGCTTGTGACGCACAAAGGCGATGCAAATGCATTGCGGGGCGGACGCATTTATCTGACAACATTGCTGGGAACATCTGTTGGTTTCTTCCTGCTGGCAATTGTCGGTACTTATGTGGTGACTGGTATGACGCCGGATGGGTTTGATCCATCCATTGCGACAACCGATTTTACACAAGGCGGTATTCTTGAAGGGCACGCCTCCAAGCTCGTTGGTTCGGTTATTTTGCTATTGTTTGTATTTGGAATCGGGAAGGCGGCAATCATGCCGTTTCACTTCTGGCTACCAAATGCGATGGTTGCGCCAACGCCGGTTTCTGCTTTGCTTCATGCTGTGGCTGTTGTGAAAACGGGTGTTTTCGCGGTCTTAAAAATTGCAACTTATATTTTCGGTGCCGACTATTTATCCAATTTGCCCGGTCAAGAGATTGTGCTCGTGGTGGCGTGTTTCACCATTGTTGTGTCGTCATTGATTGCGTTGACCAAAGATAACCTAAAGGCGCGGTTGGCTTATTCAACGGTTTCTCAGCTGTCTTATGTGACCGTCGGGGCGATGTTGGCATCTAGTGCAGCGATGATGGGCGGCGGCTTGCAAATTGCGATGCACGCTGTTGGTAAGATTACTTTGTTTATGTGTGCGGGTGCAATTTATGTGGCCACTGGCAAGGGTAATATTTCAGAAATGCGTGGCTTGGGCCGTAAAATGCCTGTTGTGTTCACCTGTTTCCTCATTGGATCATTGTCCATCATTGGTGTGCCGCCAATGGGGGGATCTTGGGCAAAATATCAATTGATACTGGGTTCACTTGATGCAGATAAAGCCTATGTGGCTTGGACATTGATCGTGTCTTCTATTCTGAATGTGATTTATCTAATTCCGATTTCTATACTTGCGTTAATGCCGCCTAAAGGCTCGGGCGTTCCTGCAGCTTATAAACGAGAAGGCGGAACGCCGACACTTGCTGTGCTGCCGCCAGCGATAACTGCGTGTTTATGTATTGTGCTGTTCTTCGGCATTAACACAATTTATGACTTCCTTCTTCCAGTCTTTGGGAGCCGTTCATGAGCGATGATATGAACCAGAATAATAGTTCAGACGATGCCACTCCAATGGCCAAACTTTTGTTTGGATGGACACAAGCTAAATCCACACCGATCATATTTTTGATTGTATTGGTTGTTATTTCGCTTGGGCTTTTTGCTGCTGATTTCGTCTTAGCTGCCAAACATATGAAACATGCTTATAAGCCCGTCGCATTCTCTGAAATGCCGATGTTTTATGGTTTGTATGGGTTTGCAGCCTTTGCTTTTGTTGTTGGATGTGGGTGGCCTTTGGCTAAACTGCTGCGCAAAGATGAAAACTATTATGGTGACCTCGAGGGCCTTGATGCTGACGAGGGTGATGCGACCTCCAAGTCTAAAGTGGAGGGCGAATAATGTCTCCAGAATTTTTGCCTTCACTCGTTGATATAAACCCTGGTTTTGCGGTTATTCTTGCGGGGATATTGGCCTATTTTATCCGTATTCCGGTATTGCGCGCGATCATCACAATAGGTGGTCCGGTCATCGGGCTTTTGATGTTGTCCACTTTCTCGGAATTTGGCGTTGATCATGGTGTGATGCGGGTTATGGATCTGACAGCGATTACATATCGCGTGGATTCGCTGTCTTTCATATTTGCATTGGCGTTTTTGATCGCCGCAGCAATTAATTCGATTTACTCTCTTCACAATAAAGACCCACTTCAGGACGCCTGTGCGCTTATCTATGCAGGTGCCGCGATTGCTGCGTCCTTGTGTGGTGATTTGATGACAGTCTTCTTCTTCTGGGAGCTGACAGCGGTATCGTCTGTGTTCTTGATTTGGCAAACAGGGACAAAGGCAGCTTACAAAGCTGGTATGCGCTATATCGCGATCCAGATTCTGTCGGGTGTATTGCTATTATTTGGTGCGGTATATTTCCTTGGAAACCATGGCGATCTGTCTCTGCGGGCGATTTCGCTTGAAGAAGATGGTGCTTGGCTTATTTTTCTTGGCTTTGGAATTAAGGCTGCCTTTCCTTTCCTGCACAACTGGCTGCAAGATTCTTATCCCAAAGCGACACCGACAGGGGCAGTGGTACTATCGGCATTCACAACCAAGCTTGCGGTATACATGTTTGCACGCATGTTCCCTGGCGAGCACATACTGATCTATATCGGTGCTGTGATGACCATCTTCCCAGTCTTCTTTGCTGTGGTCGAAAATGATTTACGCAAAGTGCTGGCGTATTCATTGAATAACCAAGTTGGTTTCATGATCTGTGCGATTGGTGTGGCCAATCTCGATACTGAATATGGACGTTATGCATTGAACGGGGCAGCTGCACACGCCTTTGCTCACATCATGTATAAAGGCTTGCTATTCATGAGTATGGGGGCTGTGCTGCACAGGACTGGTACGACTAAAGCATCCGAGCTTGGCGGCCTGTGGCGAACCATGCCGTGGACGACCGTATTCTGTCTGATCGGAGCGGCGTCTATCTCGGCCTTCCCGCTATTCTCAGGCTTTGTAGCGAAATCCATGACATTGTCGGCCATTGGGCATGAAGGCTATGTGATTGTTTGGTGTATGCTGTTATTTGCGTCTGCTGGTGTGTTGGAACACTCAGGGATCAAAATTCCGTATTTTGCCTTTTTCGGGCATGATTCGGGGAAACGCCCGAAAGAAGCGCCATTTAACATGCTCGTCGCTATGGGATGTTCAGCATTTATCTGTATCGCTGTGGGTATTCCAGGGCTTGGCGGTACGAAATGGCTATATTCCCAATTACCGTATGCAACCGAGGCGCTTTACTATCTTGAGCACTCGCTTTGGACTTGGGATCACGTGGTGACACAATTCCAGCTTCTCATCCTTGCTATGCTTGCTTTCGTTCTGATGCAGCGTTTTGGACTATACCCAGCTGAGAAACCGGGTGTTGTTCTCGACTTTGATTGGACATATCGCCGTATAGGATATGGTTTTGCGCATTGGGCAGACCGACTGTGGGAGCGTGCAAGTCCTGCTATGACAAATGGCTGGAGAAAACTTGGCTCACGCGTGCACACCTATCTGACTGAAGCGTTCAGCCCAGAAGGTATGTTGAGCAAAGGTGGCCCAAGTGGATCTATGGCTGTCTGGACAGCGCTTATTCTTGGTTTAGTTATCGCTGTATCTGTTGTTTCAGCAATATAGAAGGTACTTCATTTGAAGTACCTTGAGATTAAATCGAAGATAGATAAGACCTATCGCCAATGATTTAGCAGTTGTTACTCTTTACATCTGCCACGACATGTAGAATTTGCTGTTTTATATTGTCGGGCTAAGGTAAAGAGTTTAATATGAGCAAAGATAGCGATGAAATTATAATCGCCGGAAAAAATGATAGTACACTTATAGGTGTCGTGTCCGAGATTGTGTCTGCCTATGTAGGAAATAATCCTGTCCCTGTTTCAGATCTACCGGGATTGATTGAGAATACCTACAATGTCGTTAGTGAATTAAACGGCCGCATTGTTAAAGAAACAAAAGCTGACCAGAAACCAGCTGTTTCAGTGCGCAAATCCTTGAGCGAAGACTATGTCATCTGTCTTGAGGATGGGAAGAAGTTCAAATCCCTTAAACGTCACTTGCGGACGCGCTATAATATGTCTCCTGAAGAATATCGTGAAAAGTGGGGCTTATCTCCAGATTACCCTATGGTTGCACCAAATTACGCCAAGCAACGGTCTGATTTAGCCAAGCGTATGGGGCTTGGGCAAGCAAAAAAATAAGCAACAAGTAAACGAAAAGTTAACACGATCAATTCGCTTCCGAAACGAAATATAGAATCATTGTTTATTGAACAGATTCATCTTTACTGTGTCGGACACTTGCCAAACTCTAAATATTAGATGAATATAGAATCTAATATTCCGAATCGGCAGGGCATGGGGCACTTATGATAACGGGCGATACGCGTTTAAGTCTTGCGGGACAAAAGACGCTTTTAAATGAATGGGTCGCAAATACCCATAGTGATCAGATTGCTTCTCGTGAGGCGATGCAACCGGCTCAGTTTATCACTGAGCTGGCCTACATCTCGATTATGGAGAAAGTAGATGCGGATGTGTATTTCCGCTTCTCTGGCTCTGAAATTCGTCGAATGTTGGGGCGTGAAGCCAAAGGGCACAGACTTGTGCAGTTTCCGCGATTAGCAAATTCCAAAAGTGGTATTCCTGCAGTTCGATCAGCTTTTAGAAACACTCAGCCTGTTTCAGGGACAGAGGAACTTCCGGGAAATATTGTTCATTTTTGGTTGAGATTACCTGTCATGGATAAAGATGGCAAAGTGACTCAGCTAATATGTCATGATCGCCTATTGGAGCATTCTATGCTGGAGGTAGAAGCCCCCGAATATGAATTAAGACGTCGTGTAAACAAGGCTGCCTGATTTATCCAACAGGGTAATAGGAAATTATTCACATACACAAGCGACCTAATGGGTCGCTTTTTTTTGTGCTTATCCCATGAATATATATGAATTTTCTAGTTAATTCCCTGTCTTTCAGGCAAATAGCTGAAAATAGAAGGGTCTTGAATAATTCTGAAATAGGAATATTATCCTACATCTTGTGGGGTGGTGCATTATGCCTCCAAACAGAGTTATGGAGTGGATAGAATGCAGTTTATTCAACAATCAAAAGACGCAGCTTGTGCGCGATTAGCGAGTTCATTATCCGGATATGTGTTTGGTGTGAGTCAAAATGACTTATATGCACCAACACGGGGTGTGCAAAACGTGTCGCTTGCAAGACAGGTTGCAATGTATTTAACGCATGTCTCATTTGGATTAAGTTTGGCGCGTGTTGCCAATGCCTTTTTAAGAGACCGTTCAACGGTTGCTTATGCGTGTCACCTCATTGAAGACAAGCGTGATGACCCAGCTTTTGACGATATGCTTGAAGCATTGGAAAGTGCCGCGCGTGCAGCCCCAGCGCCTGTGACAGATATATGAGTGGGCAAACAATTTTATATATGTCGGCAGAGCGTGTGAGACGGATACGCCGTAGTCTGCGACGCCCTAGCGCATATATCAGTTGTGATTCGTCAGATGCAAATTGCCAATGGGGGATTCGTACTCACACGAATAATCGGACGCGCAGGTTATTCTCTATTACGCAGCAGGAATTGAATGAGTTGATAGATCTTCATTTTATTCAGCATAAGGCAGCTGATCTTGTTTATACATGGAATGAAGATGCTTATCTGGCATCTGAGATGGGAGCTAAACGGATAGGGGATGTTATTCCATCAAATGAGCAATTGGCGCATTTTCCTAAATCTGGATTTCAGCGTTTGGTGAGGCAGGCGCTGATTAATCAAGGGCCGCTGAATGTGAGATTGGTTCAAACGGCACAGGCATTTGAAAAAGATTTGGAGCTAGCTTCAATTTTGTTGGGGCAGGTTATGGATTGGGGCAGGATTGCTGATATTCGTACGGGGCGGCAATCAGTTGATGTAGAGATGCGAAGTGCAATGATTGTTGATGCTAAAAAGCGGATACAGCAGATTGAGCAATCATTATCGGCGCGTGATCTTGCTATTATTCGGGCAGCCTGCATGTCCGAATTAACACTGAACCAAATCGAGCTTAAATTCGGACTTGCAAAAAGAAGCGCAGGGCAACGTATTCGCGCGGCACTTATGCATCTCGCCGATGTTTATGATTATCAGCTTCAAGGTGGGCGTTGTGCAGTTTAAGCGTTTAAAGCAGCTTGTGCGTCTTCGCGGATGCGCGCCAACATGGATTTAAAGCCATTGGAGCGTTGAGGCGACAAAGCCTCGTCAACGCCTATGGATGCGAAAAAGGCATTGGCATCAAATGCTAGAATATCTTGTGGCGTGTTGTCGGAATAAATCTGCAATAAGAGAGCGATTAAACCGGAGACGAGGATTGCATCAGATGCACCGCGAAATTTTAAGCATCCAGCTTTTGTAGACGGTTCGGTGACAAGCCAAACCTGACTTGCGCATCCAAGCACTTTATTGCTGTCATTCATTTCTGCATCACTGAGTGGTGCAAGTGATTTTCCAAGGTCTATGATATGCGCATAGCGCTCTTCCCAATCGCTTAGGAATTCGAAGTCATCGCGCAATTCATTGGCGGCTAGCTCTAGGGGCGTTGAATTTGTCATGAGGCATATAAAAGGCCCGCGAGCAAAACATGCAAGCGGGCCTTTGTATTTCTATCGATTTTTTTTAACTGATCTCGCCCAATTTACACAAATTTATTGAGCGACATCACCCACACATTCACCAATATCTGAAACAGCGTGTTTGCGCATACAGGCTTGCAGACCATAATGGTCGGACTGGCTTCTAACGCATCCATTCAGCTGAAGTTGAGCAAATTCGAAACAGTCTTTAGCACGGCGATCATTCATAGCGTTGATGACGCCTGTATCTGATGTGCTAGCTGCACCAATAATTTCGAAGGCAGCAAGAGAAGCCATGTGGTTTGCTGTTTGAGTGCGGGCAGGGTTCACGGAATAACGACGCTGCGTCAGTGATGAAAGCGCTGAAATAGGTGCGCTTGTGGCTATGCGTGTCGCGCGCTCCCAAGCGTTTGATTGTCCCGCATTCGCAAGAATTTCACCTATGTTAGAAGAAGCAAACATATCGCGCGCGGAGGAGGACACGGGGCGACCAGAGTATGTCATTGATTTCAATTGGTTGGCGCGTTCAGCACCATCACGAATGCGTTCTTTTACCCATGATTGATTTTGCAAGATAGCTTCTTGTGATTCCATGAAAGAAGCTGCGCTTGAAATATACATGGCATCTGATTCTGCAGCGGCCAGCGCAGATTGCAGAGCTTTATCACCACCTTTTAGGCTGGTTGCGTAAGCGGGGGATTTGCGCAGACCGTTTAAAAAGCGCTCACGTCCATAATAGGATTCGATTTCGCGTACAGAATTTGCGAACTCCCGATTTTGAGCAGCGACAAGAGCAGAATAAGACATCCAACCTGATGTAAACTTGCTTGCATTATGGCCGCCGAGTGCGGAAAGCTTTTGTTCAATGTCACTTTGAGAAGAAAGCGCGTGCGTCCTAACTTGCGACACATCCCCCTGATATGTAGCATATGTTGCAGCGGCAGAATAAACGGCGTTAGATGAGCCTGTATTTACTTGTTGGGCACTCGCATATGTTGTCTGAACCGAAGGTGTACCTGGTTGGGAGGCGCTTGCAGTTGTAATTGTTTGAGCATGAGCCGCACCCATTGATAAAGATATGACGGCAATTGATTGTAACCAATTTGTTAGACGCATGAGTGGGGATCCTCCGGTTTCAATTTGATTTGACAGTTGGGTAAACTGCCAAAATGCTTCTAAATGAAATCATCACATTTTAGCACTATAAATTTACTCTATCTGCATAATCGTTTAAGGCTAGTTACGATGAATAAATTAATGCAACATAAAACAGTTGACGTCGCGACAACGCCTTCTGACATGCTTGAGCAACGTGCCACATGGATATTATTGTGCACGGGTGTTCTGTTTGCCTTGTGGATTAGCGGCACAAGTTTGCTGATCAGCTCAGGCGTTTTTCTGATCGCGGCATTACCAGCATTTGCGCAAATATTGACTGCTCGGCTAGGTGGTGATGCCTCACATGAGTTGGAGATGGCTGTATGGATTGTTGTGGTGATGATAGGCGCAACAGCTATGGGGGGAGCAACATCTCCTATTTCTATTGCTTTCTTTATTCCTGTGGTAACGGCTTTATCTATTGGAAGAAAACGTCAAGCTATTGAAGCGAGTGCTTTTGCTGTGCTTGGGTTTTGTCTTGCTGCTTTATTAGCACGCATGGATTTTTTGCCGATTCCCAAAGAATTGTTGGATCCGGCCCCAGGTATATTTGCGCTTGTGTCTTTGATTTATATGGCTTCTTTGGTTCGCAAAATTAGTCTGGCACATAATTCAAACGGAATGTTGGTGCGAATCCGTGAGCAAGCAAATGATCATATTGCGCGGTTGAGTCGACAAAAAGAGATCCTATCTGACAGGGTAAATAAAGCAGATGAACGCGCAAACCAAGCGGCTTTATCATTGTCGCAAGAAAAAGAAGCTTCATTTGAGCTAAAAGAAAAACTGGCACAGCGCACATTGTTTTTTGCGAAAACAAGCCATGAATTGCGTTCGTCTTTAAATGCCATTCTAGGTTTTTCAGAAGTGATGAAAGAGGGCGTTTTTGGAGAGTTATCTGACAAGTATAAAGAATATGCGCAGATGATTCATGAGGGCGGTAAAAGCCTTCAAATGACAGTTGATGATATTCTTGATCTGTCGAAAATCGACGCTGGTCAGTATAAAATAAGTCCGGTTCAAGTTTCACTCACTGAATTGATGTGGGACATGGTGAAATTTATGTCAGATCAGGCAAGACGTTCAGACATTAAATTAAGTGTTTCGAGTTTGGATAGAGATGTTGAAGCATTTGCTGACCCGCGTGCAGTTCGTCATATTGCGCAAAACCTAGTCTCCAATGCAATCAAGTTTACGCCTCATGGTGGTGCTGTGGCGATATCCGTGAGGGAAGATGAAGATGGGGGAAGCTGGATGAGTGTCCGTGATACCGGGCCGGGTATGGATCCAGCTGAGTTTGAAAAAATCCTGAAGCCATTTATCCAAACCGATGAGAGTTCGACATCTGGTAAGCACGGCACAGGTTTGGGGCTTTCTGTTGTTAATGGCTTTGCTCAGCTTCACGGCGGACACATCCAGCTTGATTCTCAAGCTGGAGAGGGAAGCATTATTTCCGTGTATTTTCCAAAGAAACCGACACCTTCAGAAGCTGAAGAAGCAGATTCAGAGCACTAGGCGCAATTCTTTTAATGGGTGGCTTCTGTATCGCGAGATATTGAACTGAATGAGGATGCGGCGCGGAAATCGCCCACTTCAAAGATTGCTCTTACCGGACGTGCATTTTTTTCTCGGTCAGAGGGAATAAATTCAAGAATGACCGCTTCTCGAGGGTCCAGGTCATACAAGGCAAGTTTTGCGCGTTCATCAAATGTGAAAAGCGCGCCTTGTGTTTTCTTCCCATCTTCATAGGGCGGGGCGTCTACAATTTCACGGCCTGAGGCAAGCAATTTTCTTGAAATTGACAGAGGAGGCGGAGATAATCCTTCGCCTGAACCAAATAATCCGCCTAGCCAAGCGTTTTCGGATTTCTCTTTATCGCGGATGATTAATCTCGCCATTGCAGGAGGTTGTTGATCTACCAATAATTTTTTTAAGGCTGACAATTGAGCAGGAGCGCGTTTCTCACCTGGTTCGGCGAACGCGAGTGGATCACGGGCACGCTTTAGGTGTGCTAGCCCAAATCTCACACTTGTTTCTGGGTCTTCCTGATAGGCAGCCCATACGTCGGTCAGCGTGCGCGTGGCTGTCCATAAGCGCAACCCGCCTCTAAATTCATAAAATGGTGTGCGTGAAAAAGCCAGAAATGCATCTTTTAGACGGTCGTTAGATTTTGTTAGGCGTTCATCGTCGCATTCTTTGGAATTGGCATAAAATGTTGCCTCATCATTTAATGCTGTCACTTCTTGGAGAGAATAGCCGCCGCGTAAGAGCGCTGTGCGGGCTTGCCAATATCCCATTTCCAGCGCCAATCGCTCTTTGGTAGACAGGAGCTTACACTTGTCATCTGCTGACCGCAGGGATGCGCGTTCAAGAAAAGCTGAATTTTCACCGACTTCTTGCGAGAGGGCATTTGTCGATGTGCATAATAGCAGGCCTAAAAAGGCAGCTGATTTAACAAGATGTGTGTATGCGCGCTTCATCTTCACAGTCTATACGTCTAAGAGATTGATCAGCAATGAATCCTGCATAGATTATTGATGTCAATTTAAGAATATATTGTGCCAAAGGCTTCGAGTGGGAAAGATTAAGCTGCTCTAGATGTGTTTGAGCGGGTCATGCGATTGGCTTCAACGTTTGAGAACGTATCTTTTTTGGTCAATTGCTTTTGTTTGCTGTCTTTATAATGGGCGAATAATTCTAAAATAAAGAAAAATGCTCCAGACAAACATACTAAACCAGCGATGAGCCATAAAATGTTTAATTCATTTGGAGAGGTAATTGTTTGCATTATCGATGGTTCATTTTGAATATCGGGAAACAAAACATTTATAAAATTATCTGGCGTTAAAGGAAGAATATCAGAAACGCTCGACTGCCATATTATGGTAGGTACAAATGCTAACATTGTTGTAAATCCAATATCCCCAACCAAGCGAATACATTCATTTGGTTCTCAGTTCATGTTTAAGTATCAACAAATATATAAAAGAAAAGATCAAATTACATGTCTTTTGCAGTTGAAACTAAACTTTGGGTTGATGCTCTCGTTCGTCGCGCGAGTATTGGTGGTGCCTATTCCCTTGTTGAGAGAGTTGGGGATGAAAAACGGGGAGATGTTGTCATAAAAACACGTCGTCCCAATGGCGATGTTTCTCTAATTGGGCGAGCCTTTAGTCCGAATGAAGAAATTGTTTTTCAGTTTATCAGGCCTGAAAATCCAATAATGACCGAAGCAGAGGCAGATGAATATCTGGCCAAGCGTATCTCTTATGATGCCGATATTTGGATTGTTGAAATTGCAGATAAAGAGGGACGTCATTTTCTCGAAGAACGTATCCTGCCTATCATCGAAAACGATCCCTTCCGATAGATTTTGGAATTGAGAAAAAAGCCTTAAATTTGCCGTGTTTTCCAACAAAATATTTACATTGCTCATGTATATGTATCGTTATTGGTAGAGGGATGTTTTTTCTAAAATGCTTTTTTTAATGAATGATCAGGTTGTTGATATTGGCGACCCGCGCACGACATTGCGAGAGTTTGCCAGCCAGTTGACAGAAGTTCCTCATCATTTGTTGCGCTCTAGCCATGCTATTACTTTAGGTCAGGCTTTGTTTTTTCATTGCCCACCAGGAAACAGACCCATGCCAGGGGCTTTAAAAGCGCTTGGTGCCTTGATCACAGAGTATACTGAAGCAAACGCTGCCTTGTTTGTGCGTCCCTCAAATGCAGCTGGACCTCAAGATGTCCAGATCAGACTTGCTGAAGTTCAAATCACCGTCATGGCCAATCTGTTTGAAATTCAAAAACGTCAGCCATTATCACCATCATTGGTGAATAATTCTGTTTGGGCGGCGGCGGCTTAAAACAACTTAAGTCATTTGCGTTGCAACAGCTTCCCATTCAGGGGGAGGCTGGCGATATGTTTTATCTAAATTGATATCTAATTGAAAAAACGTGATCTCCCTT
>NZ_JBZXVU010000016.1:0-99428 GCF_058892565.1 Hirschia sp.
AGCCCGCTTGGAAGCTCAAGCGCAGGCTGCGATTGCCGCACCTTCAGTCTCATCAGGAAGTGTTGACACAACGGCCAGTGCCGCACCTGTAGACCGTGCTGAAATTCTGACTGACACATCAAATGGTGGCCGCATTGATTTTGATGCTTCCAGTGTCGATGGTTCAATATCCCTAAAAGGTGCACGCTTGGATGATTTGTCCATGAAGCGCCACTTTGAAACAATTGAAAAAACAGAAGAAGTACACCTTCTATCACCTCAAGGATCCAAAGGCGCTTACTATGCTGCTTTAGGGTGGCGCGGTGATGCGGACCGCTTGCCTGGCGTTAGCACACTATGGAAGCAAACAGCTGGTTCCACACTAACACCTTCCACACCAATAACATTAAGCTATGAAACAGCTCAATTGTCGTTCTCTCGTAAGATAGAAGTCGATGACAATTATATGTTCACATACACAGACACTGTGACGAACAATAGCTCTGAAACACTTTCCATTCGTCCATTTGGTTTTATGCGTCAGTTTGGAATGCCAGACGACTGGAAACCATTCTACATCCTTCACGAAGGTGCTGTCGGAATGGCTGGCAACAAACTCAAGCTTCAAAAATACAAAAACCTTGATAAAGGCAAAGCCCTTGCTTACACGTCCCAAGGTGGCTGGATTGGATTAACCCAGAAATACTGGATGACAGCTTTCATTCCAGCCCAAACTGAAAACGTCGCAGTCCAGTCAAAGGTTGTTATGGATGGCCTGCGCCCAACATATGTCGCTTCAATTGAAGGAACAGACCGCGCGATTGAACCAGGTCAAACCGCAAGCTATTCTCAGCGTATATTTGCAGGCGCCAAGCGTGTTGAAGTGCTTGATGCCTACCAACAAGGCGCAACAGGTCAGGAAGCTATTCCACGCTTTACCGATGCCGTTGATTGGGGAAATTTCTGGTTTTTCACGAAGCCTTTTTTCTGGCTACTTAGCCATTTCAACAGTTGGTTTGGCAATTTTGGTTTAGCAATCCTCGCGCTGACGGTCATCGTCAAATTGGCCTTCTTCCCTATTCAAAACAAAGCATACGCTTCCATGGCGAAAATGCGTAAGCTTATGCCGCAAATGGAAGAGATCAAAAAGAAGTGGGCCGACGATAAAGAACGCCAACAAAAAGAAACAATGGAATTATACAAGCGGGAAAAAGCCAACCCATTCTCTGGTTGTTTGCCTCTCATCCCGCAAATGTTTGTGTTCTACGGCCTCTACAAAACCCTGTTTGTAACGCTAGAAATGCGCCACGAACCATTCTTTGGATGGATCAAGGACCTTTCAGCACCAGATCCAACCTCATTCTTAAATTTGTTTGGTGCGCTTCCATTTGATCCTTCCAGCCTTCCTCTTATTGGTGCTTTATCAATCGGTGTTTTACCAATCCTATATGGTTTCACCATGTGGCTCTTGCAAAACTTGAACGCACCGCCACCAGACCCAACACAGCGTATGATGATGCAATTCCTGCCAATCGTATTCACGTTTATTTTTGCAGGATTTGCAGCAGGCCTAGTTATTTACTGGACATGGTCAAACATTCTATCCATCGCGCAACAATACTACATCATGCGCAAAAATGGTGTGGAGACACAGTTTGATAAATTCATCAAAGCTAAATTCGGCAAAAGTGAAGAACCAGCCGAATAGCCCTAAAGAGTAGACGTACTCTAAAAAACAAGCCAATTTGAACGGGGCCATCTGGCCCCGTTCTCTTTTTCTAAACGACATAATCGAGCCACTAAATGACGAGCGATGAATACGAATACCCAGCCCTACAAATAGAAGATGGCCGCAAACTCTTTGCGTCTGAGGTCAATTTCGTCAAAGGTGTCGTAAACATGCAAGGGCTTCCCCCTGCTGATCGTCCCGAAATTGCATTTGCTGGCCGCTCAAATGTTGGAAAATCTTCTCTCATCAACGCATTGTTCAACCGCAAACAACTCGCACGCGCTTCTGGCCAACCGGGGCGCACACAAGAGATAAACTTCTTTACCATTCTTGAAGCTCTATATGTGGTGGACCTTCCCGGCTATGGTTTTGCAAAAGCACCCAAAGCCGTCGTCGATAAATGGACAAATTTCACCCAAACCTATCTGCGCGGACGCACAAATTTACAACGCGTATTTTTGCTCATTGATAGCCGTCGCGGTGTCGGCGATGTTGATAGAGGCATTATGAAAGTTCTCGATCGCGCTGCTTTAAACTATCAGATCGTTCTAACAAAAGCTGATAAGCTCAAGAAATCAGAGTTAGACAAAGTAATTGATGACGCTGTTGTTGCAATTAAAAAAAATCCAGCGGCCCACCCTCGCATCATGCTTACATCGGCAGAAAAAAACATCGGCCTCCCCGAACTCAAAGCTGAAATAGTCGCACTATTATAAACAATGCTGGCCTTTTCCAGACCACGAGCATTGTTCAAATATGGATGCGCGTTTTATCGCACTTATCATGAATGATTTAGGATGCTAGAGAGCGCCTCAACTCATTCTGAAAGTATGTGAAATCCAGCTAATCACAAAACATACGATCCGCTTCATCGCGTTATTGACGATGTGCTTTGTTGCCCTGAATGCAACAATAGCTGACGGCTATATGGTCGAGACAGACCCTGACAATCTCATTCGAGTAAAAATTTGTGGTGGCGGCCATAATGACCGTTTTGCAAACCTCGACATCTCAACTGGCAAATTTTTAGACTCGATCGAAGATCATCAAAATTCTGATGACAGCACTTCTTGTGAGTACGCATCCCTAACACACTGGACTCTTAACTCAGCTACCCTCAAACAAGATATAATTCTTCAAGTGATCCCACCTTCGGGTGGCATTCAGCCTAAAGATGTTGCTTTTATTTATTCAACGTCTCCACCGCTTCCTGCGCGTGGCCCACCAGCTCTGCTTTGGATTTAAACCTCACCGTAAAAATCTAACTCGCTCGATAATGCGAGAAAAGCATGAGAATTCAAATGACAACTATTTCAAGACTATCTGCAAGTGCAATCGCGCTTTGTGTTTCCATTTCAGCGCCTGCTTTCGCCCATGATGGTGATGGCGGTAAGGTAAATTACGCCACGGACCATGCCCCTATCGGTGTTATGGCGGACCATCGCCACAAAAAAGGTGAATGGATGACCTCCTACCGCTTTATGTACATGGATATGGAAGGCAATAGAAACGGCACAGACTCACTTTCCAATGAAGAAATAGTCACCACCATTCCCAATAAATTTGCTGGTATGCCTTCAATGCCGCCTACTTTGCGCGTTGTGCCAAACGATATGAGTATGAAAATGCACATGGTCGGTGGCATGTATGGTCTATCAGACCGCATCACACTGATGGCTATGGGTATGTATACAACAAATGACATGAACCACACCACGAATATGGGCGGAATAGGAACCAATATCCTTGGAGAATTCAACGTTGAGACATCCGGCTTCGGGGACACAACCATTGGTGCAATCATTGGCTTAGATGATGGTAAAACACCCCACCAACAATTCAATGTTGGTATAAGTCTTTCCTTGCCGACTGGTTCAATTGAAGAGTCAGCGCAAGTTCTCACACCTATGAATATGCAGCCCACGCTACGTTCACCGTATGCAATGCAATTGGGTTCAGGAACATTTGACCTAAAGCCATCCATCACAGCACGTACCCTCAAAGGACAATGGAGTTTAGGTGGTCAAGCAAGTGCCGTTATTCGGTTGAATGAAAATGATGAGAACTATTCATTGGGGAACAAATTTGAAGCAACAGCATGGGCTGCCTATGAATTTATTCCTTCGTTTTCAGTTTCTGGCAGAATCCGTGGTGAAACTTTAGGTGCAATTGACGGCCAAGACATCAATATAATGGCACCTGTTCAAACTGCTGATCCGGACAATTATGGTGGCGAAAAAATAGAAGCACTTATTGGCTTCAATTATGTTGGACAAACTGGGTTTCTCAAGAGTCAACGCATCGCTTTTGAAGCAGGTTTTCCCCTGTATCAGGACCTGAATGGCCCTCAAATGGAAACAGACTTAACGCTAAACCTTGGTTGGCAAAAAGCTTTCTAACTGGATAGTTCAGCGTAAAAATTAAAAGGGAGTATATCCACATATACTTCCTTTTTTTGACTGAAAAATCGAGCAAAAAGGAATTTTTATGAAATTGATAAAAATAAAATACTGAATATCCGCCTGATTGTGCAAATACCTACTTTTTACTTCTTCGCTTTGCAGTTAAACATATTCGCATGACACACGATACACTTTCAGAGGCTGGCGCATTGACAGTTAACACCTTGTCCGAAGCCCTTCCGTTTATTCAGCGCTATGACAAAAAAACGATTGTCATAAAATATGGCGGACATGCCATGGCAGACATCTCGCTCGCAAAAGGATTTGCTCGCGATGTCGTTTTGCTAAAACACATGGGTGTGAACCCTGTAATCGTGCATGGTGGCGGCCCTCAAATAGGTGATGCGTTAAAACGCTTGAATGTCACAAGTAAATTTGAAGACGGATTACGCGTCACAGATGCAGCAACGATGGAAATCGTTGAAATGGTATTGTCTGGATCTATCAATAAAACAATTGTACGCGCAATCAACATGGCAGGTGGTAACGCAGTCGGTCTTTCTGGTGCCGACTCAAATCTTATTCTCGCTGAGAAAGCCACAAAAACGCGTAAAGATCCCGACTCCAACATTGAAAAAATCTTGGACCTCGGATTTGTTGGCGAACCAAAACATGTTGATCCAACAATTTTAGAAACCCTCGCTTCACAAAACACAGACTTTATCCCTGTTGTTGCGCCTGTTGGATTCGGTCTTGAAGGCGAAAGCTACAATATCAACGCTGACACAGCAGCAGGTGCTATTGCCAGCGCATTGAAAGCGGAACGTCTACTCCTTCTCACAGATGTGAAGGGAGTACTTGATTCAGACAAAAACCTGATCCGAGAACTGGATCAGGAAATGGCTACACAATTAATCTTATCCGGCGCAATCAGCGGCGGCATGATCCCTAAAATCGAAACTGCACTCACTGCAGTTAAGAATGGCGTAAAAGCATCCGTTATCCTAGATGGACGCACCCCACACGCCCTTTTAACGGAGTTGTTCACTGACCATGGTGCTGGAACACTTATCTCTTAAATATTTTCGCACGGCTGTTTTTCTTGCATTTGCGACAACAATGTTCGCAATATTTTCACCGTTTGCTCAAGCACAGTCAAATGCCAATGGTTGGAGATTGTGTAACGAAACAAGTTTTGTTCTAGAGGCCTCAACCGGACGTCCAGAAAGTGCTGCAAGTGTTGTTGTAGAGGGCTGGACACGGCTACGCCCGGGTGAATGCCGAATAGCTATACCAGCACCACTTCGTGAAGGTTTACACTATGTTATGGCACGCTCATCCTCTGCGCATCATGGTGGACAACGCACTTGGGGCGGTGACGTACCACTTTGTGTCGATTCCACTGGATCATTTGCAGTTGAAAACCCACCATCATGTACCGCCATGGGGTTAGAAGAGCGTAGTTTTCGTACTGTAAAAATTGAGAACCGCAATAATTGGACAACTCGCCTAACCGAAACTGAACCTTATGGCATCAAAAGATCGGAAAGTGCAGGTCTTCAAAGGTTGCTAAAAGATGCTGGTGTCGCAAATACATCAATTGATGGTTATGTCGGAAGACGGACACGGGGAGCAATTGCCGCTTTCCTTAAAGCAAATAATCTAGACTCATCAACAAGTGATTCCACACTCATAGATATCCTAGAAGAAGTTGCGAATAACCGTTCCAGAGATGTCGGCATGACGATATGTAATCGCACACCTCATCGTATGTGGACAGCTATCGGACGTCGTCGTGGTAATGGTTGGGAGAGTCGCGGCTGGTGGTCACTCGATTCAGATGCCTGCGCTCGTACCATTGATGAAAGCCTCATCCCCACGCCGCACTATGTCTATGCTGAAATAGAAACAGACGAAGGCATGCGTCATCTGAAAGTTGCTGATCACATTTTCTGCATAGCAAGATCGAAGTTTGCAATTGTTGGACGCGAAGGGTGTGAAGTTCGCGCATATAAAGAAGCTGATTTCATTGTGACAGAATCACCCAAAGATGGAAAACTAATCTACGAATTCTTTGACCGCGATTTCAACGAAGAACCAACGGAGGCTTTCTAGCCCGCTATGACAAACACTCAACCTCTTCTGGTTTCCGCTGATTTTAATCACGTCGACAATTGGGTGTTTGACCTTGATAATACACTCTACCCTGCTGCTTGTGATCTATTTGCTGAAATTGACCAGCGCATGACCGCATTTGTGCAGAAAGAGCTAAATTTACCTCATGATGAAGCGCGGATCATTCAAAAAGACTATTACAAAAGATATGGCACAACGCTGCGGGGCATGATGATTGAGCACAAACTCGATCCTGCTATATTTATGAGCTATGTGCATGATATAGATCATAGTCCACTTGATGCTGCACCAGATTTAAAAGCACAGCTTTCTGCATTGCCCGGCAAGAAGTATATCTACACAAACGGCTCGACCTGCCATGCTGAAAAAGTGACGAAATACATGGGAATTGATCATCTTTTTCAGGATATCATTTGTATCGCAAAATCAGAATTTTTACCCAAACACGAAGACGGAGCTTTTGAACGCTTTATCGAGTTAACCAGCGTTGACCCCACAAAGTCTGCCATGTTTGAAGATCTACCGCGTAATCTCATACCTGCACACCAATTGGGATTCAAAACAGTATTGGTGACATCGGATAAGGATTGGAGCCATGAACCTGAAGGCGTCCGACCAGCTCATGCCAATGACATAAAGCCCGATCATGTTCACCATACAACTGATGATCTTCCCCGCTTTCTTGAAGAAATCGTCAAAGACATTGCACCGAACACTTAAGCGGGCTACCTCCTGCTGCTAAGCCTTATTAAAATTTAGACGAAAGCCTGACCCTATGACTGATATTTCCGCCCTTGAGCTTGCCATCAACTCTGCTTGGGATGCACGCGATACTGTATCCACAGCAACACAAGGTGACATTCGTGATGCTGTGACTGAAGCTCTTTTGCTAACAGACCAAGGTATACTTCGCGCTGCAGAACCAGACGGCAATGGCGGCTGGAAAGCCAATGAATGGGTTAAAAAAGCAGTTCTTCTATCATTCCGGTTAAACCCAAACGAAATCATTAAAGGTGGCCCAGGTGAAGCCACTTGGTTTGATAAAGTCCCGTCAAAATTTGATGGTTGGGGTGAGGCTGAATATAAAGAAGCTGGTTTCCGAGCAGTTCCCAATTGTACAGTGCGTCGCGGTTCATTCGTCGCAAAAAATGCTGTTTTGATGCCATCATTCATCAATATTGGTGCCTATGTAGACGAAGGCACAATGGTTGATACATGGGCAACTGTCGGTTCATGTGCGCAAATCGGTAAAAACGTGCACATATCCGGCGGTGCCGGCATTGGCGGCGTGCTAGAACCACTTCAAGCAACGCCTGTCATCATCGAAGATAATTGCTTCATTGGTGCCCGCGCTGAAGTCGCCGAAGGTGTTATCATTCGTGAAGGCTCCGTTTTGGCGATGGGTACTTTCATTTCTCAATCAACAAAAATCGTTGACCGTGCAACAGGTGAATTCACTTACGGCGAAGTGCCGCCATATTCTGTTGTCGTTCCAGGTGCCATGCCGGCGGCAAATGGTGGTCCATCCCTAGCGTGTGTTGTAATCGTTAAAACAGTGGATGCAAAAACTCGTTCTAAAACGGGCGTGAACGAATTGCTTCGCGACTAGACAAAAATCTATACCGGTGTCGCTTTAAGCAAACGAAACATCAACGTTTTGTTCGAGCATTTCAGCGGCACCAAAGATTGTCATAAAACTAATATCAGTTGCATCTCGGCCTACAGCCATGCGGGCCATATGATCAACCGGTGCCAATCCAGTTGGATCAACAAGAAACCACTCCCCATTCAACCAAACTTCAACAACAGCGTGAAAATCAGGTGGCATGACTTCGGGAGCATATACAGACACCATTCGCGCTGGAACACCAGCAGCGCGTACAAAAGCTATCAGTAAATGCGCAAAATCTCGACACACGCCACGACGTGAAAAGAATGTATCAGAGGCAGTCGTCGTTTCATTGCTTACACCATGCGCATAGGTCAGATTCTGATTTATCCATTGCGACATAGCATCAATTTTGTCACCAAGGCATTGTTGCGGAAATGTTGCCTGCACAAAAGCCACCATATTATCTGACTCGCAATACCGGCTGGCAAACAAATACGGGATCACATAGGGCGGTAATTCTTCATGCTCGCTACCATACACGCCTTGTGTGCTTTTAGCTTGGCGCAAAATATCGACTTCTGCTTGATAAGTTATCTCCAAAATACCTTCTGCATTGGTGATCCAAGTCCTGCGTCCAAGACCATCAACCCCTTCTGCCGTATGCAGACTTGGGCCAGAAGAAACATTCATCTGATCCTGTATTAAATGCTGGTCCGCCATAGGGATAACTTCTATCGCCAGCAGGACATCTGATGTCCCCGCGAAAGAGTATTTAAGATAATTATTGATTTTAATACGCATGACACCCATCCCGATATTGAACACCTACTCAGCCTTAAGGCTAAGTAACTACTATTCTTCACAGCCCATAAAGTTCCGCCTCTTTGGCCGAAACCGGAAAAGAAATATGTTAGTGAGTGAAGCTAAGCCGGAAAAAAACCGGAGCAAGAAAAGCTTGCTCCGGTTTCAACCAACATACCAGCTAAATAAAATTCTATTTTTCAAATTCAATTAATACATACCATCCTAAAAAGCGAACGCCTGGTATTTTAAAGAGTACTGAATCAAGCATTTCGCACGCACTCAATGCAATTTTATGGGCGGGTGTATTCCGTAAAGGTGTTGTACCAATAGTACTCAACCCATAAAACTTTGTATTTACCGTACTGAAGTGTTTTTTAAATATTTTCCAATCAGACACCAATAGTGGATGCTCATCAGGTGTACGCGCTTCAGGAGTGGCATTTCTGTACATATTGATGATTGGATTATGCCCAAGCGGCTCCATAAAAACAGCGCGACCATTTTCAGCTAACATACGGCCAATCTGGCTAATTGATTTTTCTAAATCCAAATGGTGAAGAATCCCAGCACCAAAAATAAAATCGAATGCTCCATCTTCAAAAGTTGGTTCTTCTGCATTCATGACGGACAGAGAAGCGTTGGTATAACCCAATTCATCTATTTTTCGTTGACCAATTACCACTGCATTGTCGGATATATCTATGCCCTTTATGTCAGAAGCGACGGGTGCGTATTTGGACACGTTGTCACCATAGCTACAACCATATTCCAATGATCTGCTATTTCTCACCGATGATTTTATCTGCGAGTAATAATCTCCAAAACATCCTCGAATTGAATCATAATATTTATCCTGGATGTCTCTTGCATCATGCTCTTCTGCAAAACGCTGATTATGAAAAGCTTTTTCTCGCGCAATTTTATCTAGAATATCAGTCATTGGCAATTTCCCCCTTGCAAAAGTGATTGTTTCATCACGATTGAAAAGCAGCAAAAATTATGCCAACTAGAAATTGCTATTCTGAGTGTACAAAAAATTTTGAACTTTGAATTGATGATTAATTTGGATAATCAACCTGACTTAAATACAGGCCATCTGGTGGTGCAACTGTTCCACAGCGAGACCTGTCAGCCGCCTCCAATATCTCCTGCATCCAAGAAATCGGCTTTTTACCGCGACCTATTTCCATCAAAGATCCAGTGATAGAACGCACTTGCCTATGCAGAAATGAAGGTGCTGATACATAGATATTAATCTCGTCGCCATCGCGCATCACTTCAATTTTAGAAAGCGTTTTTACAGGGCTTTCAGCCTGACATTGAGCATCTCTAAATGTAGAAAAATCATGTTTCCCAACAAGGCATTGTGCCGCTTCATGCATGGCATCAGCATCAACAGGTGACATGGCGCGCCAAGCGAGATTTCGATCGAATGTCAAATCTGCACGACGATCAACAATGCGGTAAATATAATGGCGCGCATACGCTGAAAAACGCGCATGAAATTCGTCACCCACTTCTTCAGCAAGCAGGATTGATACGGGTTCATCCTTCATGAAATGGTTCATCGCATCGCGAACCTTGTCTGTCGTAAATTCCTTACTTAGATCAATATGCGCAACTTGCCCCATTGCATGAACGCCGGCATCTGTACGCCCCGCGCCATGCACGGTCACCGTCTCACCCGCAAATTTGGGAATGGCTTCTTCTAGCACTTGCTGAACAGAACGATGTGTTTTTTGACGCTGCCACCCCACATAGGGCGAGCCATCATATTCGATTGTGAGTTTGAAACGCGCCATAAGATTTAAGCGATGATCGCACCTTCTGGTAAATCATTGCCGCGCAAGAAGTTTTCGGCATTCATAACAGGCTTACCTGCCCGCTGAAGACGCTTAATGCGGATAGCATCCTTACCGCAAGCCACTAGCAATTTGTCATCTAACACCTCACCAGCATCTCCCTCACCAAGACTATCAGCCACTTCGAGCACCTTTACGCGCACAGGCCCTTTAGGTGTTTGCATCTCAAACCACGCACCCGGAAAGGGTGAAAGCCCGTGGATATGCTGGCGAACCTTGCGTGCAGGTAGGGACCAATCTATGCGTGTTTCTTCATTTGTCAGCTTATGAGCATATTCAATGCCCTCTTCTGACTGAGAGATAAATTTAGCAGTTCCAGCCTCAAGCTGTGCAACGGCCTCAACCAGCAATTTAGCACCTGCTTCGCACAATTCATCATGCAAACTGCCAACCGTTGTTTCCGGCGTGATATCCACCGAGACAGATGCCATCACAGGCCCAGTATCGAGCCCCGCTTCCATCTGCATTATTTCAACGCCGGTCACATCATCCCCTGCCATAATCGCGCGTTGAATAGGCGCAGCTCCCCGCCATCGCGGTAACAAGCTCGCATGTGCATTAATACAACCAAGTCGCGGAGCATCGAGCAATGCTTGTGGCAAAATCAAGCCATAAGCCACGACCACAGCCAGATCAGCTTCCAATGCTGCAAATTCATTCAGCGCTTCTTCCGATTTAACTGATTTAGGTGTGCGCACTTCAATGCCCAACTCTACAGCGGCATCATGAACCGGTGTATTGCGTTCATTTTTGCCTCGTCCTGCACGGCGAGGCGGCTGTGAATACACGCACACAACATTATGCCCAGCATCAACCAATGCTTTTAGGCAAGGCACGGAAAAATCAGGAGATCCCATAAAAACCAGTCTAAGGCTCATTCTTAGATCCCCTTTTTATATCATTCCATCTACAATCTAATGGTTGCAGTTAGGCCCGTGCACGTGTGGCACTGGTGCAAATTTCTTTGCTTTTTTCACTTTATCAACCGCACGCGTACGCTTTAGGCGCGATAGATAATCAATGAAAAGCTTGCCTTCAAGGTGATCCATCTCGTGCTGAATACAAGTGGCGTATAAGCCTTCAGCCCATTCAATCACTTCCTCACCTTTATAGTTGAGGTATTTGATCTGAACACGCTCAGGACGCTCAATCGTTTCATAAATCTCTGGCACAGAAAGACATCCCTCATCATAAGGAACAGTTGCCTCGACCTTTTCCAGAATTTCTGGATTTACAAAATACTGAGGATTTGGTTCTTCATCCTTATCAGCAATATCCATCACGATGACGCGCACAGGCTCACCGATTTGAATCGCCGCAAGGCCAATGCCAGGTGCATCATACATTGTTTCAAGCATGTCATCCATGAGCGCACGGATTTCATCGGTCACAGCATCAACCGGCTTGGAAACCTCTTTAAGTAGAGGGTTTGGAACTGTTAAAATAGGTCGTATTGTCATGTGTTTTAGCTAAGTGTGCAGGCCTAATTCGTCAAGCTATAGTCAACACAAAACCTATCAGTTTCTAGTTTTTGGTTGATATTTGCTTAGGCGGTGAAGGCATTTCATTCAAGTTAAAGAGCAAATCTCGTCCCCGACGTGGTTCGCGCATATGATCTTCTATTTCTTCAAGGTCAGGAATTTCTTTACCATCAGCACTCACGCCCAATGCATCGAATTTGCGTGCTTGGGGCAGCACTTTTGTTTCCAAAGTACCGACTAATTCGTTATATGCTGCGGATGCAGTGTTCAATCCGCGTCCCATTTTGACGACTTTGTCGCCCATCACTGCTATTCTGCTGTATAGTTCGCGTGCGAGTTCTGTGACTTCTTTGGTGTTTTGCGCCGCATTTTCTTGACGCCATCCAAACGCCACAGCTTTGGCCAAAGCCACCAAAGTTGACGGGGTCACAATGATCACTTTATTACGCGCTGCATAATCAAACAAATCACGATCTGCGCTCAACGCGGCTGCATAGAAATTTTCACCGGGCACAAACATCGCAACGAAATCCACAGTGTCGGGCAATTGTGCCCAATAGGCTTTACGCGCCAAAACCGTGACATGATCTTTCATTTTGCGAGCATGGGTTTGCAACAATAAATTCTGACGTTGTGGATCACTCTCTTCAGAGGCTTGAAGGAAATCATCAACACTGACTTTTGAGTCAATCACCAAATGGCGTCCACCCGGCATACGCACGACAACATCGGGCCGGATATTCTGCCCATCTTCAACATTGGCATGTACTTGTTCGGAAAAATCAGCGTGTTCAGATAGCCCTGCCATCTCCAGCACATTACGGAGTGTTTCCTCCCCCCAACGCCCACCCGATTTGGGTGCAGATAATGCGTTGGCGAGCTTACCCGTCACATTCTGGGTGTCCGCCATGGTCTGAGAGAGTTTTTCTATCTCGGTTCTTAATGATGCACGATCTTCACTGCGCACTTGCTCAAGGTTTTCAACCTTCTTGCTAAATTGCGAAAAGCTCTCTTTTATCGGTCCAATCATGCTGGATAGGTCGGCCTTGGAAACTTCCTTATGCTGGCGCATTTGTTCGTTGGCGATTTCCAGAAATTGCTTTTGCGATTGGCGAAGCGCATTATCGGCTAGGTGCTGAAATTTCTGATGAATTTCTGCATTGAGCGATTTCATCGTTGCCCGCTCAACCTCGAATGCCTTCTCTCGCTCTTCCTGTCCTGCTTCAAGTCCAGCAAGCTTGCGTGATAAAGCTTCGGCATGCGTACGATATTTTTCTAGTTGCGTTTGATATTGCTCAGCCTTTTCCTGCTGCGCATTGAAGTTTTGCTCAAACCGGAGTTTTTCATTGGCCCAAATATCTATTTCACGCTGATAAGTTTCTTGCAGATTTTTCAATCGTAACGCGCCAACCTCAACCTCACCTTTAAGAAAATGGCTCTCTGCTTCAAAATGCTCTTGCATCGATTTTCTTACACGCGATACGCGAAACCCAAGGATTAAGCATAAAATTAACGCAACTACCGCAACAGCGAAGAAACAAACATGATACAAATCAAATACGAGCGCGGTTTCGCCAAAAGAGAATGAGAACATAACGAGACCATATATCGTTTTTTATTCACCTACAAGGCGATATTTAACCAAAAACGAATCACTTATTCACAGATTGCAAGCAATCAGCGCCTTGAAGAGAAAGCCGCCGCTATCGTCCCATCATCAAGAGATCCGAGCTCGCCGCCGACAGGCACACCATGAGCCAGTCTGGAAACAATCACGCCACTATTTTCCAGTTGATCTGCCACATAATGCGCAGTTGTCTGGCCATCCACTGTTGCATTCAGCGCCAAAATGACTTCTTTGACCTGATCTTGGCCAGCTCGCGATATCAAGCTCGCAATATTGAGATCATCAGGCCCGATCCCATCCAGCGCTGACAGACACCCCCCAAGCACATGATAGCGCCCGCGAAAAACACCAGACCGCTCCATCGCCCAAAGATCACCAACGTCCGCCAGCACGCAGAGCACAGCCTCATCACGCCCTGTTGCCTGACACACAGCGCAGGGGTTTAAGGTATCGAAATTTCCACACACATCACATGCCGACACTTTTTGAGCCGCATCTGCCATAGCGCGCGCCATAGGAGCAAGCAATTGCTCCGGCTTTTTCAATAAATGCAGTGCAGCTCGTCTGGCAGAACGCGGCCCCATACCAGGCAGTTTAGACATCATCTCAATGAGACGTGTAATTTCAGGGCCAACAGATCTATTCGACATTTAGTTCAGCTTATGCTCGGGCCAATAAAAAACGTTTCAGAGCAGTTCTGATCAATAAAAGCAAAGCACCGCCACCAACAAATACGACAAGCCCCAAAAATAAATCTGCCATGAAGAACGCCGTCACAATGGAAAGGCCAACAGCACCACACCACATAAAGAAGAACACAACATCCAACCAGAATGGAATTGGCGTGTTGGACGGCAAAAAGCCCTCTTTTTTCTCGTCGCTCGGTTTAATCTTTTGGGATTTTTCCGGCTTTAACTTCTTCGCGAAAGGGTCATGATCTCTCTTAAATCCATCCAGTGGAATATCGTCAAAATCGCTTCTGCGTGTTGTGTCATTCATATTGAGCGTCCTATCCAAAGTGGCTCTAGCATATCGTAGACTTAGAAAGGCATTTTAAAACCAGGCAACATTCCCATGCCTGATGTTGCATCCTTCATCGCTTCTGCATGTGCTGCATCCAGCTTGCGGCGCGCATCATCATGAGCTGCTTTAACAAGGTCTTCAATAATTTCAGGATCATTTGGATCAATCAGGCTCGGGTCGATAGACATGCTCGCCATCTCGCCTTTGCCCTTAAGCGTCACCTTCACCATGCCACCACCAGATGTGCCTATAGCTTCGATCAGCTCAAGTTTTTCTTGGGCTTCTGCCAATTTGCCCTGCATTTCTTGGGCTTGGCGCATTATATCTTTCATATCCATGAGGTTTGTCCTCTAAAATCTAATTGTCATCTAACTTGGTGAAATCTCTACGCCGATTAAAGTCCACTCTGACCACATTTCCTTCAGTATCTGTGTCGAGTTTCTCAATCTTTACAACTTTTGCACCGGGCAAAAGCTCCAGCGCTTCGGCAATACGGGGTATTGCTGAAACTTCAGCAACACGTTCTTTTTCTTGACGCACACGGATTTCTTCAAGGCTCTCTTTTGTGGAATGCCCTAAATCTACGTTCCATTCTACGCCTGTTTTATCTTCCAACCAGTTTTTCATCCGCATTTGGAAATCAACCGGAATGCCCGGTGCGGCTGCATATGTGAATAATCCGTAGCGCACTTCAGCAGGTCTCACATAATGCTCCACATCATATAACAGATGGATTTGTTTATCCCCCTGCAATGCGGCACAAATTTGATTAAGCGAACCTAAAACAGGGCCCGGCGCTGCTTCTGCATATTTATCTGGTACAGCACGCGCCACAACAGATTGCACACCAGATTGTGCTCGCGCACCGCCGCCGCCATTTGCTTGATAGCTTTGCGCACCCGGCCCCGGATCACCATTAGAATACCCACCTCCACCAGATGGGCCGCCGCCGTTTGGATTATTCCCGGTGGGACCATTTTGCAGCATACGTGCTGCATCTTCCGGCGATGGCAAGGCCGCTGCCGCAGCCAGCCTCAACACAGCCATCTCAGCGGCCACATTAGGGTCTGGCGCACGCGTGCAATCTTCATAGCCTTGAAGGAGTAATTTCCAATACCGTGCAGATTGCGCATTGCTAATGCTGCTTGCTAGCTTTTTAGTACGCTGCGTCCACTCAACAGGGCCAGCAAAAACATAGGATTCGCCCATAGCCTGAGCACGCGCAATTTCAGCCATAGCATCAAGCAAATCCTTCATCAGAATTTGCGCCTCAGCACCTTCTTGCAATTGAGCATTTGTTTCTTCAAGCGCAACTTTGTGCTCGCCCGCAATTGCAGCATCAAGCAAATCAAACACACGCGCCCGATCGGCAAGCCCAAGCATATCCCGTACAGCATCCACGGACACTTCATCGCCGGTTGATTGGACAATCGCTTGATCCAGCACAGACAAAGCATCACGCGCTGACCCTTCCGCCGCACGTGATATTAGGGCCAAACCTTCTTCAGAAACTTTTGCACCTTCTTTCTCGCATATCCTGCCAAGGTGTGCGGCGAGCGCATCTGTCGTTAAGCGCGCCAGATTAAAGCGCTGACACCGTGACAGCACTGTCACAGGCACTTTACGAATTTCAGTCGTTGCAAAGATGAACTTCACATGCGGGGGTGGCTCTTCAAGAGTTTTTAGCAACGCATTAAACGCCGCTGTCGAGAGCATATGCACCTCGTCTATAATATAGACTTTATACCGTGCATTCACTGGCGAATAGCGCACGCCATCCAGCAGCTCGCGCATATCAGCCACACCCGTGCGCGATGCCGCATCTAGCTCTAAAACATCAGGGTGGCGACTTTCCATAATCGCCTGACAATGGCGTCCGACAGGGGATAATTGAACACTTGGTTCATCCACATCATCCCGCGAATAATTCAGCGCACGCGCAAGCAATCGCGCTGTCGTCGTTTTCCCGACGCCGCGAACACCTGTCAGCATAAAAGCGTGTGCAATACGTCCCGTTTTAAAGGCATTGGTGAGTGTGCGCACCATCGCTTCTTGGCCGACCATATCATCAAATGTGGTTGGTCGATATTTACGGGCTAAGACCTGATAGGCCCCCTCACCGCCAGAATTCTGGCCAGCATTGAGGTTTTCATCACCAAACATCGAAGATGTATTCGGGTCTGGGCCTTCATCGTGCATGTCATTTGAGTCGCTCATGCGCGGCAATCTATAGTGAGAGCTCGCGCTTGCCTATAGGTGTTAGGCGGAATTTGTCGGGAAGATACAATCCGTCAGTTAGAGACAAATATTGTTTGTGGATAAAAACACCATTCTGATAACAGTTTGGTCTTCACCAAGCCGTCAATATTGCAACACATCCTGCCTCCAGCGCCCCAAAGTCACAGGGGTATTGATAGACGTCAATCAAAACCCTAAGCAAGTTTTGCAGAAGATGCTTTGAGGCTGTAGGTCGCTTTTTCGATAAGCTCACTTGCATTCGCCATTTCGGCAATCGCTCGTCCGGTTGCTTCTACACCGCTCGCGACCTCTTGCACATTGGCAGTTACTTCCGCAGTTACGCTTGATTGCTCTTCGACTGCGCCTGCTGTAGCTGTCGCCACTTCACTTATCTGCATTATAGAATTGATTATCTCTTCAATCGCTTCAGCCGTTTGAGTAGAAACAGTCTGGATCTGCTCAACCTGTGCAGAAATATCTTCTGTCGCTTTACCTGATTGTAAAGCAAGTTGCTTAACTTCATTTGCAACCACCGCAAAACCCCGCCCTGCCTCACCAGCGCGCGCTGCTTCAATTGTTGCGTTCAGCGCAAGTAGATTAGTTTGGGCAGCAATATCGCTAATTAATTTCACAACACTCGTAATGCGTTCAGCCGACGTAGTTAAACCACTCACGACTTTGTCTGTCGATTTTGCCCTAATAACAGCTTGCTCTGTGCTCTCTCGAGATTGAGATATCTGATGACTGATTTCTAACGCGGATGCAGAAAGTTCTTCAACAGCAGCAGCAACGGACTGCATGGACGCAGACGATTTTTCTGAAGACGCAGCAATTACCAATGAATTGGCTGCTGATTGAGAAGCACTAGCAGCGACTTCTGTAAGATCATTATCTATTTGCCGCTGGATAATTTGACGCTCTTGGCGCAATCGCACTTGCTCCGTGATGTCGACTGCATATTTGACGACACGGTAAACATTCCCAGAAAAATCAAAAATTGGGTTGTAAGTGGCTTGAATCCAAACCTCGCGTCCGCCTTTACCAAGACGTCTATATTCCGCTGATTTAAAATTCCCTTTGCGCAACTCACTCCAGAACAATTGATAAGCTTCACTGCCTTTTTCATCCACTGCAATGAACAAAGAATGATGTTTGCCTTGCACCTCTTCTAACGTGTAACCAAGCGCGCTTAAAAAGTTCTCATTTGCATCTACGATGGTGCCATCGGGTTGAAACGAAATCATAGCTTGAGATTTTGAAATCGCTGCAATTTGACCTTCAGCATAAGCGGCTTCAAGTTTTCGAGACGTAATATCTGTTGCGATTTTTACGATTTTCTCGACTTTGCCGTTTTTGTGAAGAACAGGGTTATATGTCGCCTGAATCCAAACCTCACGTCCACCTTTAGCAATGCGCTTATATTCGGCGGAACTAAAATTCCCTTTGCGCAGCTCATCCCAGAACAAACGATACGCTTCGCTGCGCTGCTCATTAGGATCGATAAACAAAGAGTGGTGTTTACCTTGTATTTCCTGAAGTGTGTAACCGAGAGTTTTTAGGAAATTTTCATTTGCATTTATGATTTTACCGTCTGGGGTAAATTCAATAATTGCCATTGAGCGATCAAATGCATCAAAGGTTGCTTTAGCAAAAGAATTTCTCTTCATCACGGGTGTCACAGACTTACTCTAATTTTACTTTTTATCAAAAACCCTCAACGGATCTCACCCCATAAACTACGCATAGACACATTAATTAATAACTAAATGAATAACTTAGATCTTTAGGTTCTGGCCTCACAAATAGTTAAAGACTTTTTTGATGCCGGCCTAAATGCGCCCTCACAGACTAAAATTAAATTCAACAAATGCGTAAAATTACGCATAGAAAATGCTGCTTCAATGTCATAACATATACATTCATTTCATTATAAGCATCAAAATTAAAGATGCCGGAGTAATCTATTTTGTATATTTCTAAATTTCTCCAATTGGGGATTTCTAGCCTAATTTTTTTTACGCCGACCGCTTTGGCTTATGATGCAAATTCTTTAAAACTAGACACAGTGAAGATTTTTGGCCGAGCAGAAGGTCTCATAGGCAAAGCAAACTCAGCATCTGAAGGCATAGTTGGATACGCTGATTTCGAGAACCACCCTCTATCGCGCTCAGGCGAGCTTGTCGAAGTTATTCCGGGTGCCGTAGCAACTCAGCATTCAGGAGAAGGCAAAGCTAATCAATATTATTTACGCGGGTTCAATCTCGACCACGGAACAGATTTTTCTGTCTCCGTCGATGGTGTTCCTGTCAATTTGCGAACCCACGGCCATGGACAAGGCTATTTGGACATAAATTTCCTTATCCCTGAACTTGTTGAAAAAGTTGCCTATGATAAAGGCCCTTTCAATGCCTCCAATGGTGATTTTTCTACGGCTGGTTCAGCACGATATTTCACGAAATACGACCTTGCTCAAAATTTTGTAAAAATCGGCGCAGGTGAACACGGATATCTACGCGGCTTAGCCGCCGGCTCCACACATCCAACAGACAATTCCACCTTATTTGGTGCGCTTGAACTTCAAACCTATGATGGCCCGTGGGAATTGGAGCAGAATATCAAAAAAATAAACGGGCTCGGAAAGTATGTATATCAGGGGTTTGATACAAAATACGATCTGACCGCTTCAATCTATGACAACAAATGGACAGCGACCGATCAAATACCATCGCGCGCAGTTGAAAATGGTGATGTTGACCGTTTTGGTTATATAGACCCAGACCTTGGCGGTGAAACACATCGCTATTCAATCGCTGGAAATATGCAAATCCATCATGGGTTAGGTTCCAATACAAAACTCTCCGCCTATGCAGTGGATTACAGCCTCTCCCTCTTTTCAAACTTCACTTATTTTCTGGATGATCCAGTCAATGGAGATGAATTTGAGCAAGAAGATGAACGCACCTATTACGGTGCCTCCATTTCACATGCGCATAATCTGTCTGATAAATGGAATGTGTTAGCTGGCTTAGAGACACGCTATGACGATATCAAAAAACTCGGCCTTTATAAGACAACAGCGCGTGAACGCCTTTCAACAACGCGGCAAGATCAAGTATCTGAATTTAGCTATGCTGGGTGGGTGAAACTGCAAAATGATATAACACCTTCGCTTAGAGCCAGCTTTGGCTTGCGCGCCGATGGATATAACGCTGATGTCACCGCTCTATCTTTACCTCAAAATAGCGGCACCGCATCAGATAGCATACTTTCTCCAAGCCTATCTTTCGCATGGCAGGCTGCATCAAACTTGGAATTCTATGCCAATTATGGACAAGGGTTTCATTCAAATGATGTGCGTGGTGCAACGATACAAATTGATCCCGCAACGAATGAGACAGCCCAACAAGTGCCTATTCTTGTCAAAACGGATGGTGTTGAACTTGGTGCTCGCTATCAAATAAGCAATTTCAGCACGGCTATCTCAGTCTTCCAACTGGATGTAGATTCAGAGCTGGTTTTCGTCGGAGATGCAGGTACAACAGAGCCAAGTGATGCCTCGACACGAACAGGCATGGAAGCCAATCTATTTTGGCAACCCAATGACTGGCTCACGCTTGATATGTCAGGTGCGGTCACAGATGCTAATCTTGACATTGATGGGCCAGATAATGCGATTGCCGGAGCTGTCAAAAATGTATTTGCTGCTGGTGCGCTTGCTGAGATTGACAATTTCACACTATCTGCACGCGTAAGATATCTGGGGGAAGCGCCTTTAAATGATGATGCCTCCATTTCATCTAAATCAACAACTCTCGTAAATATCGGTGGTTGGTATGACTGGAAGAATATGGAATTTGCGTTAGAACTTTTAAATGCTTTTGACGCAGAAGATGCAGATATCACTTATCTTTTTGAATCTCAGCTTGCGGGAGAAACTTCCCCTGTTGAGGACTTTCACATCCACCCAGCAGAACCACGACAAATACGTGCAAGCATAAGCTTCCTGTTTTAAAACCCATTTCTTATAATTGGAAAGATTATTTACGCACTTCATTTGTCACCCGAAAGTGCTAAGGTTAATTGAAAACCGAATACGCGAGGGTGGGAATTGTGGACTACGATATTTTCTTAAGTTATCGGCGTGTCGATCAAGAACTGGCGCGAGCTTTAGTTACTGCACTTGAAGCTCGTGGTGTCGGAGTCTGGTGGGATCAAAAAATCGAAGGCGGAGTCGATTGGCGTGATGCCATCGTTGAAAACCTGATTTCATCGGACATGTTGGTGATTCTGTTTTCTGAGGAATGCAACAATTCCAAACAGCTCAAAAAAGAACTCGCCCTTGCTGATGATATGGATAAGGATGTTATCCCTGTTCTAATTGAAGACACAAAACCCAAAGGTCATTTCCTGTATGAAATGGCGGCAAGAAATTGGATACAAATCCATCCCAATCCTGAAAATAAAATCAATGAGCTTGCTGATCGCCTGACTTTATTGGCAGAGGCAAGCCCCGGCGGTTTAGCAGGCACCAAGCCAGAACCAATTCCTGAGGCCGCTCCGGTTGAGGCAGCAGCACAACCGGCCCTTTCACAACAAGACGCTGTCGACACCAACCAGCCCGACATACCTCAACAAACAGTCACAACGCCGCCGCCTAAGACAGCCGCCTCAACGCCTCCTGCCTCACCTTTTGCTGGTATTGATCCCAACGACCTCGTCGCACGCCGAGAAGCGCTAAAGCGCGAGGAAGCTTTATTAGAGATTGCTGAAAAGAAAGCCAAATTAAAGGCGGGTGGGGCAAAACCTGTCGCAAAAAAAGAAGCTGCATCACCGCAATCTAAAACAAGTCGGGGAAAGGTAAAAAAACAATATCGAAATTTCCTGCCCTTCAAATGGATTGATCTGATTTTACTAAGTCCTATCTTATATTTTATTGTCGAAGAAACAGGCGGTGGGTTTGATCGCCTAGATTTTACAGACATTTCAGAAATGACTGAATTTATGGCTATGATCTCAGTCAGTCTTGCAGGCGTCGGTGCGCTTGTGTTTCCGATTCGATATTACATGCGAAACCTCCGCATGAAAGAAGCCGCCAAAGAATACGCTAAATCCAGCCTAGCCCTTTATGCTCTGCTTTGGTTATCGGGGCTTACATTTGCGATAAATGAAGGCGAAATTGGCGAGGTCGTAGGCGTTTGCCTTGGTTTTGGCGGTCTCTGGGTCGCATTTGGTGTTGGCGCATTCGCACTTTATGGCCTGATGCACTTCCAGCGTTCCGTACGAAACTTCAAATCAAATGTAGATAAGATATAGTTTTCTGATGAAAATAAACTAGCAGCTCAATGTTGCTGAATTTCTCAAATGTATAGAGAAAGGTGAAACTGGCGACGACCCGAACGAAACCCGTTGCGGCTGCTTCCTTCCGGACCTGACCGAGTTCGCGAGCGGCTCGTCCGCCACCAGCTTCGGGTTGATATATCGCAATGCTCACGCCATTTAGCAAGAGTATGCTAGACTTTAATCACAAAGAATCTCAGAAAAATTATTCCTTATGCTGCTAAATCCAACCATTACATTTGCAAATGCCCCATTTGAGCGTAGCGCCCACCGCCGCACAGATACAGATTGGCTGGAACAAGCTAAGAAATCTCCGGACACACGTTTTTTGCCATTTTACAATGGAAAAATATTATGCATCGATAATGGTATCCCTGCCCATGAAGTCATTCCCGGCATTCCCATATCCAAAGAGCCCCGAAAAATAGCATGGCTATTTTCTGATGAAATACCACACTTCAATCATTGCAAATTCATATTCCTAAGCGAAGAAAATGGCGTTGCACGATTTGGCGTTCATATCCCCCCTTCTTTCCAGATAGAAACCTCTATACTTTCTGACCTAGTGTTGGGCGAACTGCGAGCCATTTCCGGCGGTATTAGCGCTGAAGATGCGCAATATGTTTCAACATGTGCAGCTGTGTTTAACTGGCATAGACGGCATCGCTTTTGTTCAAATTGCGGTACAGAAACTCACATATCAGAAGCAGGCTGGAAACGTGTGTGTGATGCATGTGAAGCCGAACATTTCCCCCGCATTGATCCCGTCGCCATTATGCTGGCAGTCAAAGGGGATAAATGCTTGATGGGCCGACAAGCCAGCTGGCACCCGAGCATGTATTCCTGTCTAGCAGGTTTTGTAGAACCTGGCGAAACCATTGCACAAGCAGGTGCAAGAGAACTTTTTGAAGAAGCCGGTGTCGTCGCAAGTGGTCGAATAGAATATCTATTTGAACAACCATGGCCATTCCCTTCATCTTTGATGATTGGCATGATTATGGAAGTTCAATCCAAAGAATTGAATATCGACAAAACCGAAATAGAAACAGCGCGCTGGTTTACCAAAGAAGAAGCGCGGCAAATACTTCAAGGTGAACACCCTGATATTTCCGCGCCAACTGATATTGCGATCGCTCATCACATTCTAAAAGCATGGGCCTATTCAGAAACTTGGTAAGATTACTTATTTAAAACTGCCGGCCATTGCTCATCAGCGGCACGAATGAAGCCCTCAATATCTGCTTCCCATTTTGATTTGATGGATTTGTTATAGTTGAGATATAATTTTCCATCGACGATGGACCAATATTTTGGGTCGCCTTTGGCAAATTTGCCATCGGCCATCGCCCAAGCACAATATCCGCCATATTGCGGCAGATACGCTTCTGGCGAAGATGTAAATTTATCTAGGTTTTCTGGAGAAGAAAACAAAAAGTCCGCTCCAAGATGTTGAGCGCTATAGGACTTATCGCCCTTTACTGGCTCCCCAGCTTCAAAAAACGACACAACATCATATCCATCAGCTCCCAAATTACTGAAAGCTTTTGTATAAATGGGTGCTTTGTCTGCATAAGCCGGCGCAACACTCAAAGCAGCAATAGACATAGCAATGGCAGTTATTAGGCGTTTCATGACAAGGCTCCATTTATCAATTTAATCTACAAAATAGCGCCTTGCCATATCACTCACCATACACGATTTCGCGATCTCGATACAAACGTCCTAACTTATATGAACACCTGTTTTGCGATACTGATCAGCATGAAACACCCCCAAAACATCCAAGCGCGTTGAAAAGAAACTCATTTCCTCCAGCGCCAATTGAACATTGCGGTCATCTGGGTGCCCTTCAATTTCAGCGTAAAATAAAGTCGCCGTGAATGACCCCTCAATGAGATAGCTTTCCAACTTTGTCATGTTAACATTATTCGTCGCAAAACCGCCCATCACTTTATAAAGCGCCGCTGGCACATTTCGAACTCTGAAAACAAAAGCTGTAATAAAGCTCTCATCTTCTGATTTTCGTTCAAGAACCGCAGGCTCTTTCGCCATAATCACAAAGCGAGTTGTGTTGTGTGCATGGTCCTCAATATTTGATGCAACAATATCAAGGCCATAAACTTCAGCGGCAAGCTCTGGTGCAATAGCAGCTAGATTTTCATCAACTGATTCGGAAACTTCGCGGGCTGCTCCTGCCGTATCAGCTGATGTGACTGCCTCTATTTGATGTTTTCTTAAAAAATTTCGACATTGCCCAAGCCCCATAATATGGGAACGCGCACGTTTTATCTGCTCTAACTTAACACCTTTTTTTGCCATCATGAAAAAACGAATCGGCTGAAAATACTCTGCATTTATGTGCAGACCAGACTCTGGTAAAAGGTGATGAATATCCGCTACGCGCCCCGCAATTGAGTTTTCCACGGGGATCATCGCTTCAGCTACATCCCCTTGTTTAACAGCACTAAACACGTCCTCGAACGTTTTGCATGGCACTGGCTCCAGATCAGGACGAGCTTGAGAACAGGCAATATGTGAATTCGCACCGGGTTCACCTTGATATGCAATTCGTTTAGTCATTTTGGCTTCTTTCATTGGGGTCAATCTTAGGCATATTCCACCCAAAACAGCTTGATTTTGAGTGCGACGGTTCGCCGCTTCTAAAAACGGGTCGATATTCCTGCAATACCCGCTATGTTGCAGTCTAAGCAATAGCGTGGCAAAAGGCCCGCGCATACCAATATATGAATCTACGACAAGGGCGTTTCATGAGCGACTTGGGCTTAAACAAAATTATGGCTGCGGCATTCTCAACGGGTCTTGCGATCCTTGGTCTAAACGCGGCAAGTGATGCTTTTTTCGAGCATGACGGACCAGAACAACCAGGATACCTCGTTGAGGTGGCAGCAACAGACGCTGGTCACGGCGATGACGAACCGAAATGGATTCCACCAACAGATTATGGTGTCCTTCTCGCGGAAGCTGACATTGCTAAAGGTCAGAAAAAAGTAGCTGCTTGTGCAAGCTGTCACAATTTCGAACCGAACGGACCAAATGGCACTGGACCGGGCCTATATGACGTTGTTATGCGTGATAAAGCCTCTCACGGTGGGTTTGGATATTCAGACGCCTTGATTAGCCTCGGCGGTCAATGGGATTACGCTTCTCTAGATGGCTTCCTGAAAAACCCGAAAAAATACGCTTCTGGTACAGCTATGAATTATGCTGGTCTTTCTAAGGAAACCGACCGCATGAACGTCATTGCATACCTGCACTCACTTTCCGCTTCGCCTGCTCCGCTTCCTGCTCCATTACCACCTGAAGCGTTCATCGAGCCAACAAGTGGTGAAGAAGCACATGGCGATGTTGTCGACGCTGCCCACGAAACAGCCGAAGACGCTGGACACGCTGTAGATGCTGCTCACGAAGAAGTAGAGAATGTAAGCGCTGATGCTGAAGCTGGGGTCGATGCACTCACAGATGCTGCTGAAGGTGCTCAATCGGATGTCGCAGATGCCGTCGAAGAAGCAACAGAGACAGCTTCTGACACAGCAAGCTCAATTGTAGACGATGTCACTGAAGCTGTAGAGTCAGCTACTGATGAAGTTGAAGAAGCTGCTGAAGAGGTTGGGGAGGAAGTTGATACAGAACACGGTCCTCACAACTAAAAAGCTTTAAACCTGAAATAATTGAGACGGCCGTTTGATTGTTCGAACGGCCGTTTCTTTTTGAGCAATACGTTCTATCGCCTCAACGACTGGCTCACTTGCACACATCATGTGATGTGCGTTCGCGTGAAGCATGAACTCATTATTCTGCATAATGCCGACATGCCCGGGCCAAAAAACCAAATCTCCACGCTGCAAATGATCAATACCATCCTCAAAGGGAATAGACTGCCCGAGGATATCTGCCGTCTCTTGCATGCTCGCATCTCTTGGAACACTTATGCCGACCGCCGCCATAGATGTTTGGACAAGCCCAGAGCAATCTAATCCGAAGCTATCTTTTCCGCCCCAAAGATATGGTGCATCTTGAAACATTTCGGCCACCGACACAAAGTCATCATAGGTTTCACCAATATTGAACAAATGGTCGCTAAAAACCCACCCTCCATTCACAATTTTACTGAACAAACCCTGCACTTCTTCAACAGCAACACGTGAATTTATGCTCAACATGTATAGAGGTTTTGTCTTCAAATCAGGCTTGGAAAATACGATTGTTCGCAAAACACCAACTTTGTGCGTCACACCATAATGCACATCCGATAAATCACGAGATTGAATCCATCCCACATATTTATCGTCTTGCAACTGCCCCCAAGACCAATCGCCAATTTTGTCGTAAACGATAAAACTCTCACCCATAAGCGCTTGAGTATCAAGCATAGCTTCATCGGCAGCATCTCGGTAAACACCTGTTATTGGTGCATTTATTTGAAAATGAGCGCCTTCAACAAAATTATCAGCTTCAACTTTTCCCTTTAAGTGTGCTGCTGCAATCCCGTCTTTGTAAGGGTTGAGTCTTGGATTAAGTGGAATATTCGCCAATGTCACAGCCCTGCTTTATTATTTGAACGAAGGTCACGACTAAACGTTAACATCAAAACTCAACTAATAAAACAAAGCACAACACGTTTTAAGCGGCATCTTTAGTCTCATTTGGCAATTGATGTTGAATAGCCTGAAACGCCTCACTAATCGTATCACCATACTCCGTTAGAAAGACAGACCCAGCGACAGTTCTTTGCACAAGTACATTGCGCAAATCATCAGCATCCTTGCGCCGTTTTAGCAAATTATGCCCTGAAAGCGTGTCCAATGCGCGCGTCACTGCAGGCTTACCCATATTTAAACTTAAGGCCAACCCGCGCACTGTATGCGGTGGCGGTGTCAAATACACCGCCATCAAAATCGCCATTTGGCGAGCAGATAAATCAGGCGAATCCGAGCGCACGGATTGCGCGAGCACATCCCGCCATAATTGAAGCGCTGTCGTCCGATCTAATTCCATCTCCAATAACTCTCCTACAAAGCGAATATGCCAGTAGAGAATCACCTAATTCGATTCGCGAATCAATGCCTTTTCGTTGTATTAATTCAAAATTCTCTCTTTAAATGATTAAATACAGCTCTCAGCGCAAATGCCGCTCCACCTTCAGGACGTCCATATTTGCTCAAACGCCATCCCCAAACATCAAAGTGAGTCCATGACGGTGCATCGACAAATTTTTGTAGGAATAACGCCGCTGTAATTGTTCCCGCAAACGGACTACTCGCGCCATTCACAATATCTGCAACAGAACTGTTTAACATTGAAAGATATGGCTTCCACAAAGGAAGGCGCCAGATGGGATCACCCATATCTACTCCACTTTGATAGATGCCAATTGCTAGCGCTTCGTCATTTGTAAAAAATGGAGCAACATCAGCGCCCATTGCAACTCTCGCTGCACCAGTCAACGTTGCAAAGTCCATCAAAATATCAGGCTTCAATTCACACGCACGCGTCAATGCATCTCCCAACACTAAACGCCCTTCGGCATCTGTATTGTCGATTTCTACAGTCAAACCCTTACGGCTATTTAATACATCGCCGGGTCGAAAAGCTGCGCGTCCGATAGCATTCTCAACGGCAGGTATGTGCAATGTCAAACGTACGTTTAAATTTGCTGCCATAATCATCCGCGCCAAACCAATAGCATGCGCAGCACCGCCCATATCTTTTTTCATAATGCGCATATAATTGCCGGTTTTGATATTCAGACCACCCGTATCAAAAGCAACACCTTTGCCTACCAATGCGATATGAGGTGCTTTTTTATTTCCCCAACTCAATTCAATATATCTAGGCGCTTGCACAGCAGCCCGCCCAACAGCATGAATCATTGGGTAATTTTCTTTGAGCAGGTCATCTCCAACAATCTGAGACACTTCAGCACCAAACTCTTTGCCTAGCTCTTCTATTTTTTCGGCTATTTGCGTTGGCCCCATATCTTCAGCTGGCGTATTTATCAAATCACGCACAAGATTAATGGAAGCCTCCTCTATTTGGGCAGCTTCTCTTTCTTCCTGCTTGGAAATCACCAATATAGCCGGCTCAGTAGCATCTTTTTTATAGCGATTGAAGCGATATGCCCCATCAGCCCATCCTGCCGCGATTTGCTCATCACTAAGAAATGGTACGGACGTAGCTATCTTGTACACCCCACTTGGCAGACTAGAAGATGCGCCAGCCAGCACCATCGGATCATCGCCCTCACCCACACCAAATATTACGTCCGCAACAACACCATCACTGTTTGGAATGAGCAGAAATTTTCCTGCTTGGCCTTTAAACCCAGCCGCTTCAGCAAAAGTTGAGAACCGCTTCTCTTGTGCTTGCATCCAGTCGTTTAAGGACTCCTTAGATAGAAGGTGAAGGCGAATGGCTTTTTTCGAAGACGCAATAAAAACAGAACTCATAAATTCATCCAAATTCAAACGCTGAACGTAGGGAAGCGTTAACTAATAATTGACTTGAAACCACGATAGTAAGGGCTTGAAACTATATCAACGCCCTTTCTCAAACTCTTAGGGGTCATGTCATGGCTACCAGCTCAATATCTCGTTTTATTCTACTATCAAGTAGCGCTCTTTTCCTTGCTTCTGCATGTACAAAACCGCCGACAAGCAAAGAAGAAGAGATGATGGAGCAAGTCGCCAATGAAAAGCAAATTCTTGCGGCATCCAAAGTTGAACGCCAAAAAATTAAAAACCACGACATGATCACTCAAGCCAAGTTTTGGGGTGATCAATTTGACCTAAACCCAAGCGATTACGAAGCCGCCGCTGAGTTTGCAAACGCACTTCGCGCCATCGGAAGCGCAGAACGTGCCGTTGACGTGGCCACACAAGCGCTTGCATTACACCCTGGCGATGTTGAACTTTCCAAAACGCTAGCAAAAGCACATATGGATACTGGACGCCCAGACCGTGCAACTAACGCACTCTATAATGCTGTCCCCGACGGAGAAGATTGGGTGTTATACTCCTTGTATGGAATTGCACTAGACCAATTAGGGGACCATAAAAAAGCTCAGCTTCGTTACACAAAAGCGCTCGATATATCTCCTGATAATCAAGTCATCCTCGCAAATTATGCGCTTTCTTTAGCTCTTGAGGGCAAACCTGAAGAAGCAGAAGCAAAATTGCGTCATGCCATTGCATCAAATGAATTTGTTGACCCCCGCGTGCGATTAAATTTAGCACTCATCTTGGGTGTGCAAGGTAAATTCAAGGAAGCGGAAGAAATATCAACCGCAGATTTACCGCCGCATATGGTGCAGGCGAATTCTGAATACTTCAAAAGACTTCTTACACCATCTTCGAGAAGCTGGAATGCATTGCGACACACGCAACAAGATTAACAAAATCAACAGCTTATAAAAGCTGCATATCGAATCTGTCGATATTTCAAATTCAGCTCACACATTAAAGCCGACACTATCAATCTGATATGTCGGCCTTTTCTATGATATTGTTTTATTACTATTTTTCAGAATTTACTGCACGGATTGAGCCACAGGATTCACACCTTCACCGCTTTGTTCAGCGTCTTGTTTCTTTATCTGAATATATGCAGGCGTTCCAATTACGATAAAGAGAACTGGAAGGAAAAACACAATCATAGGCACTGTAAGTTTGGCCGGCAAAGCGGCTGCTTTCTTTTCCGCTTCCAGCACGCGAATTTCACGATTTTCTTTCGCCATTGTTCTCAATGCTGTCCCCATGGGTGTCCCGTATTTCTCTGCCTGCACCAAAGCTGTAGCAACAGATTTTATACCTGGGTGATTGGTTCTATCAGCGAGATTCAAATAGGCTTGGCGGCGCTCCTGAAGATAAGACAATTCCGCAGTCGTCAAGCCAAGTTCCTCAGCAAGCTCAACAGAAGCAGTTCCAACCTCTTCTCCAACTTTGGCGAAAGCGGATTCAATGGACATTCCTGACTCAACACAAATCAACATCATATCCAAGCTATCGGGAAACGCCTTCATGATAGATGCTTTGCGTTTATCTGCCCTATTCGTCAAATACATGTTGGGCGCGTAGAAACCAGCGGCAGCCCCAAACATCACAGCACACATTTGCAATTGAAAATTCAAATCGAAATCATTCACGAAATGTAGATACAGAAACGTCAAAAGCCCGAGTAAAAATGGAAGCGCAAACCGCGCAAAATAGAAAGCAGATACGGGGCGCGGTCCGCGAAGACCTGCTTGAACAAGCGCTTTCTCAAGATTGTCGTCACGCAACAGCGATTGAAGATCAAGCTTATCAACGACATTGCGCATCATCCCCTCATCCTTACGGCGAAGAGATTTATCTTTAAGTTGTTCTCGGCTTTTCCGGCGTAGTTCTTCTCGGCGGTTGGATACCGATTTTAGCCGAGTCTCTAACTTATTGCCTTTGAGTGCTGGCGCAGCAATTGTCAAAATGGTGGCAAAGCTTGCAAGCCCAGCCAACAATGCAGCAAGAAATCCGGGATCTGTAAATGACTCAATCATTTTAACAACATTCTTTCTTGAGCTTGTTTTAAACGTCCAACTTCATCATCTGTTTCATCACGAAAATACCGGCCCCCATGAGCCCCGCTCCCACCATCAGCATGAAATGTCCTGTCGGATGGGTAAATAAGAGCGTGATATAGTCGGGTGAAGAAAAATAGACCAAAATCATAACGGCAATCGGCAAGGCACCAATAATCATTGCGGATGCTTTGGCTTCTGATGAAAGTGCTTTGACCTTTTCAGCCAACATTTTACGAGATCGAAGCACTTCAGACAAATTGCCCAACGCTTCGGATAGATTACCACCAGATTGCTGTTGAATGCCGATCACAATCCCGAAAAAATTCACTTCTGGCAGAGGCATCCGATTATACATATTGGATAAAGATTTCTCGACGGTCGTTCCCATTTGAATAGCATCAATGACACGCTTGAACTCAGTGCCTAACGGCGCAGGCGATTCAGAAGCAATAATCCTCAAACATTCAATAAGTGGTAATCCAGATTTCACACCGCGAACGATAACATCGATTCCATCAGAAAATTGCTGCGTGAACTTCTTTTGGCGTGCACTAATGCCCATGCCAACGACCCAACGAGGCAGCCCCAATGCGCCAGCAAAACCCGCACCAGCAATAATAAGTGGGGTCTGCCCCAGAACAAAAGTTATTCCGGCAACAACAACACCTGTAACAGCAGACAAAACCCAAAACATAGCTGGCTCAATCGTCCATCCAGCCTGTGCGAGCTTATCTTTTATCGTACGTCCTCGCGTATCCTTACGGCGTTTATTTTCACGTTCGCGCAAGGTCTTCATCGAATCTTGCATCTGCTTGCGACGCATCAGGGTCGCATCAACAGAAGAGTTTTTCTTACCACCGGATCCAGCACCGACGGCCACTTGCTTAAAGCGCTTTTGCTGGGCTTTGGTCGTGCCGCCACCAGTAAACGCAAATCCAACGCCGACTACACTCACAAAAGCCAAACCTGCAATGAGGTAGACTATCATCGTCTGATCCATCACGCTGTCTCCAACTGATCCAGTGCAAGCCCGAGCTCTGCTTCCAAATTATAATATTTGGCACGTTCCCAAAAACGAGGGCGACCAACACCGGTTCCACGGTGACGACCAATAAGCTTGCCGTTTTTATCTTCACCATCAATTTCATAGCGAAGAACATCTTGAGTCACGATGACGTCACCCTCGAGCCCCATCACCTCTGAAATAGATACAATCTTTCTTGACCCATCACGAAGACGGGTCGCCTGAATAACAACATCAATCGAACCAACAATCATTTCACGTATCGTGCGCTGAGGAAGAGCAAAACCACCCATCGTGATCATGGATTCCACACGTGATAAACCTTCACGCGGCGTGTTAGCGTGGAGTGTTCCCATTGAACCATCGTGACCTGTGTTCATCGCTTGAAGCAAGTCAAACGCTTCAGGTCCACGCACCTCACCCACAATGATACGGTCTGGACGCATACGCAGACAGTTTTTTACAAGGTCGGTCATTGTTACCTTACCCTGTCCCTCGATATTTGGAGGGCGTGTCTCTAGGCGAACAACGTGGGGCTGCTGAAGCTGAAGTTCCGCGGCATCTTCACACGTAATCACGCGCTCGCCCGGCTCAATAAAGGCAGTCAAACAGTTGAGAAGAGTTGTCTTACCAGAACCCGTACCGCCTGAGATCAACACATTGCAACGTGACGTCCCGATGATACGCAATATCTCTGCACCTGCAGGAGAAATCGCGCCAAATTCGACAAGGTTTTGAATAGTCAGCTTGTCTTTTCTAAACTTACGAATGGTCAGTGTTGGACCATCAATCGCGAGCGGCGGCGCAATAACGTTTACACGTGAACCATCTGCCAAACGCGCATCACAAATAGGGCTGGATTCATCCACACGACGACCAACCTGCGACACGATCCGCTGACAGATATTCATCAACTGGCCGTTATCACGGAAACGGATATTCGTGCGCTCAATCTTTCCGTTGACCTCAATGTAGGTACAATTTGCACCATTCACCATGATATCAGCGATATCATCACGCGCTAAAAGCGGCTCAAGCGGACCATACCCAAGAACATCATTACAGATATCTTCAAGCAGCACTTCCTGCTCGGCTAAAGACATCACCACATTTTTAATTGAAATGATCTCGATAACGATATCGCGAATTTCTTCGCGTGCGCTCTCTTGATCCAATTGCGCCAGTTGAGACAAATCAATTGTATCTATCAAAGCATTGAATATCTCTGTTTTTACCAGATAATATTCCTCAGAACGCCCTTCATCCTCAGATTTGGCAGGTTTGGCTTTTTCCTTTTTCACAAGCGGCGGCGCAGACTTTGCCTTCACCGGCGGAGGTGTAGGAGATGGCGAAGCTTGAGGCGCAGGAATTGGTGCAGAAGCCTCCTGCTTTTCAGAAACAACAGGTTTCGGCGGCTCAACACTTTCGGGCTTTACCGGCGGTGCTGCGGGTCTAGGAGGAGCCGTTTGGCCAGCACCAAATGATCCTGTTTTTTTTCCAAACATTCTCTACCCCTAACGCTTGAACAATTTGTTCAATAAGCTACCGCGCTCAACTTTGATTTCGCGGCCAGTCACCAATGAAGCCAAGTAATCTATGCCTTGCGAACACTTAGAATCTTCAGCAACATCGGCAATCATTTGCCCATTATTGGCAGCTGTTCCAAATAGTTGAGGATCAAATGGCAAAACAAGATCTGGCTCTAAATCCATTGCTTGCGCAAAATCTTTCACCGGTATCTCAGGCCGCTTAGGCACACCAACTTGGTTGATAACCAATCTTGGTTTGCTATCATTTGGACGAGCAGCTTTGAGGAAATCTATTAAATTCTTACCATTGCGAAGTGATGCCAAATCAGGCTGCACGACAACAACGATTTCATCTGCAGACACGACCGTACCTTTAAACCAATCTGTCCAGATATGTGGAAGATCGAGAACAACAAACGGCACAGTTTCACGCACTTTATTCAAAACAGTGCTGTATGTTTCTTCATCCACATCATAGGTGCGGTCCAGACTTGCTGGCGCAGTAAACAAGGATAGATTATCCGTTGCTTGCGTCAGCAAGCGGTTCATAACAGCATCGTCAAATCTGTCTGGTGCCATCAAAGCATCAGCTATTGTCTGGTTTGACTCACTGTTGAAATCGAGACCAGTCGTCCCAAAATTCAAATCAAGGTCGATAAGGGTCGTAGCTTGCTTCAATCGTTCAGAAATCGCCCACGCTAAGTTATGAGCGATGGTCGATGAACCCACGCCCCCCTTCACGCCAGTTACGGCAAGTGTTTTTCCAACAAATGGTTGCTCTGGATCAGCAAACTGACTTGAAATTGCGCGAATTAACTGCACCGTTTCAAGCGGAGGAACGATGTATTCAGACACACCTCTAGCCATCAATTCACGATACAAACGGATGTCATTTGCAGCACCAATGACAACCACTTTTACAGTCTCATCACATAATTGAGCGAGTTCATCTAGCTCAGCCAACAATTTTGCGGACTTTGCTGTAGACTCCACAACAATCATATGTGGCAAATCATGTTCTTGATAATAATTGATTGCTGCAACAACACCGCCTTCAACAATATCCGCAGTGACATTCACCATTCGGCGGTCTTGCATGGATTTGTTGAGCATTTGCTGACACATCTGAGTCTGACAAAAAGCATGGATAGTGATGCGAGGAATAACACGATCCCCACCTTCTGCATGGGTCAGAGCAAAATCAACATCCTCATCATCATCATCCATTGAAGCAGCATCTGTTTCTATGGATGGGATATATTCTTCGTTTTGAGCCGACGAAGTTAAGCCTAAATCAGATCTTGGCAGCACAGTTGAAGGCTGAACCGCTTTGGTCGGCGTTTCGAGGCTTTGGCTCACTTCCTCGCCAAAGTCATCAGCAAAATCTTCTAAACTAAAATGATTATCATCTGCATCAAAATCATCTTCAAATGCCGGCATTTCAGTTTCAACTGGACTAGAATGGCTTCTTGAAGAAGGAGAAGTTTCAGGCTCTTCAAATGCTTCAAAATCAGCACCAGTTGAAGACGTATCAGGTACTTCCAATTCGCTAAAATCTGGAGCAGGTGTAGAAGATATGTTTGATTGACTCAAACGGTCTGTATACTGGTCTGCATCGTCCAATGGCGGTTCAAAATCTTTTGATAGTGCATTTTCCAGAATACTGTCTAAATCTGAAAAACTGGACGAGACTTTATCTGACGCTGTATCAGATACCCATTCATCTTCGTTTTCAGTTTCGGGCTCAATGTCGAGTTCAAACTCGTCTGGCTCTCTGGACAAAGCTTCTTCTGATAGGTCAAGCCCGTCGAAAACGGAAACCTCTTCCTCATCATTCAAGTCTTCAAAATCATTTTCATCATCGAGATCAACCGCTTCGATGTCATGAGTTTTTTCATCTTTGACGACATGCCCCATCATTGCCGCAGCAAGGTCTACCGGTTTTGCATCACTAACTTCTCGGGACACTTGAATTGGATCTTCGGCAAACGTGGCCTCTTCGTTAAACTCAGAAGGAGTCAGCTCACTTCCACCAATGACACTTTGAAGTTCAGCCAATAAATCAGCCGAAATTTCAACACCATTTTCATCATCTCGAGGAGATGTGTCCACATCATTTTGAAACAGAATATCGCTACCATCTGCTTCACCTGCAGAAGAATGCAATTCATCTTTCTCAAACTGGCCAATTGGCTCATCAATGTCCAAATCGAGTCCTAGTTCTTCGATTAGAGACTCATATGTTTCATCATCAAGCGTGTCGTTGGGATCTGTCATATGAGCCCTCCTAAAATCTTCTACGGTCTATTGTTGCGTACTGCTACCATCGGCTTCTTGAGATGAAGCGGTACTCTGACCCAATCGGTATTTTTCATATACGGTTAGTTGGCGGGATGAATCTCCAGGACCAATTTCTCTTTCGCCCAACAGGTCTCCCGGCTTGGCAATCATCATCGCAATATTCTCATTCACCGCACAGCCAAAACTGCCTACCGAAGAATTACTTCTCAGGTCAGTCCAATCATGTTCATTCACAGTCGAACATCCGGGCACATGAGCTTGATAAGATTTATAAGCGAGAACAAGAGGTGCAGCATTACCCGCCGCCGGCTGATAGCCACCAACGGTTATATTGTCAGGCAGCACACCTGCTCTTGATAGTATGGAACGAATAGACGTAATGGCTCTAACAGCTTCACGTGAGCCATCTGGCGCACTTAGTACGATTGGGCCATATCCGTCATCAGCGAAATTTTCGACAAAGAGTTCAACACGTCTTCGATCTGCCGGTGTGAGATGTCCCACTCCAAGTTCGGTCAATTCCAAATAATGCGTTTGTTCTTTAACTTCGATTTCACGATGGTTACCCGTCGCAATATCAATATTTTCCTGAGACTGACTACATGCAGAAACAGCGATTATTGATGCGCCAAGAAGCGCGAGTGTTTTCCAGTTGCTCATATTCGCCCCTTTATCAATCAAAGATGAAACCAGCACCGTTAATGCCGGCAGTTTCTTCTACATCAGCGCCCTCGACTGCGTAGACTTCATTCATTTTACCGAAGAAAATAGCTTTCGCGTCTTTCGCAGCAACATATCCATCATCAGGAGAACGTAATTTTTTCGGATCTGTCGGGTCCACCAGATATGGTGTTACGATCACAACCAATTCGGTTTCGTTGTTCTGAAATTCCCGCGACCGAAACAAAGAACCGATAACTGGTAAATTTCCAACACCAGGAACCTTATCCATTGCTTGGCTCGTTTGTTCTTGAATCAACCCAGCAATAACAAGAGAACCACCAGAAGGCATTTCAACTGTTGTATCTGCACGTCTAACTTTCAATGCAGGAATAACAACGGCGGGCGTGGAAACAGTATTTCCCGCACCATCAACATAAGTTGTTCCACCAATTTGGTATCCGCCCGTACTGGTCAGCTCTGATACTTCCGTAGAAATACGCATGGAAATACGGCTTTCAGAAAGCACAACTGGCGTAAACCCTAGTCCCACACCGAAAGGTTTAAATTCTAGAACGACTTCACCATCGCTATCGACTTCAGAAGGGACAGGAAATTCACCACCAGCAAGGAATTTAGCACTTTCACCCGATAGAGCTGTCAGATTGGGTTCTGCTAAAGTTCGCACCAATCCGATACGCTCTAGCATATCCACAGAGAAGCCAGCCGAACTTTGTAATTTGTCTCCAACATAATTGTTGTAACTTGGGCTAAGGCTCATTCCACCAAGAGATTCACCAGATATACCCAATGAATTGGATGTTCCAAAACTGACAGACTGATCCCAAGGCGCTGCCGGAGCAAGAACTTGCAAAGCCTCTCCGGCGGCATCTAATAAGACTTCACCCGTCACAGCGTCATATGCTGTTTGAACACTTTTATTGGCCAATTCACCAATATTCATAGAGCCTGAAAGGTTTACACCCAACTGCTTTATTACGGACCGCTGCATCTCAACGATACGCACTTTAAGCAAAACTTGGTCTTTGCCCTCAATAGAAATCATATTGATAACAGGGCTATCATCGACAACAAATTGCTGCGCCAATTGAATGGCCATATCCGCATCTGAAAGACTTGGCGATTTTCCAGCCAAAACAATGGCACCATTCACAAATTCAGCTTTGATCGCTGAACGTGGAACATATTGCTCAATCAACGCTTGTAATTCACTGACGCCCTGACCAGCGACAATGACATCCAGTGATAAAATTTCTTTACCCTGAGCGTTTGTAAAGATGATACTGCTTTCGCCTTTTCCCTTGGCAAGAACAGCTATGCGGCGCTTGGAGCGGGCAAGTACGTCTGCTATCTCAGGATTAGCAACCAAAATGTCATCAACATCTTCTTCAAACTCAAGCACAGCCGTTTTGTTTTGAGAAAGGTTCAATGTTCGTGAAGTGGCACTTTGGCCCGGCTCAGTCACACGTACTCGGATAGTTTCACTGACACCGCCTGCAAGACTGTTCTGTGCAAACGCACTTTCACTGCCAAAACCGATGGCAGCAACACACGCAGATAATAGAATTTTTTTAATCATAGCTGTCATTCCCATAGCCACACTTACGCGCCATCCTCGGTATATTGAGGGCTAGGTAATTCGCTCCCACCCATACTTTTAAATTCACTATTTTCTGATGATTGTTGGTTTTGATTGCGCTGTACGACGCCAGCGGGTGCACTCATCGGTGATACACTCACGCCTTTTTGAAAAACTCTCACGCCATCAGAACCAGCACCACGGCGAGACGCCATAGCTAGACCATTAGCCGTCGCACCAGAAGGACCACTCAATTCACTAATAGATCTCAACACTAAAGAAAGGTCGCCCCGTTCTTGAGCGGCCATCAAAACCATAGCGTCCTGTTTACTGAGCTCCAAAGTCGCGCGATGTCCAACAACGGCGTCACCAGCTTCTTCTTCAACAGGTCTGTAATATCCATCAATTGCCAAAACACGTACATTGTTGAGTATTGTATCTATGGCGGTTTCTTCAGTGATACCAGTTGGGCGCTCTACATCCACTTCAAAAGTGAGAAGCACATCAACATGATCATTTGGAAAGATGAACCCACCTGCTGCTGTTTCAGCTGAGATCTCAACCGCAACAGCACGCATACCTGGCGTCAAAACAGCAGCCATAAAGCCTGCCTCACCTGGGTGCACAACTTTTTCAGAGGTCAAAGGCTCACCAGCCATCATATTTGTGCGTACAACCGCCCCCTGCATAGCCTCGATAGCATCAGGACTCATTTCTTCCGTAAAGAAGGAGGATGTATTAGATTCCTCGGGCCAAGACTGCCAACTTAACTGACCCTCTTTTACAAACTGGCCAACTTTTAAATCAGTTGTTGCAACAAGAACTTTTAAGACAGGAATTTGTTCTGCTTGCCCAACTTCACTCAAAGTCGCTGTTTGGATTGGAATAACAGCAGGCGTAGAGGAACTCTGCATCCCGTTAACGAGAAAAGCTGCAGACACTGCTGCAGCAGCTGCAATAAGCAATATAACGAGGCGCATTACTGGCATTTTATTCTCCTAAAGTCCCACGGACTCCATTTTTCTTCTCTACAATTCCACATATGTCCTAAACGCATCGTTAATTCTTGAGACTATTGAGACGCCCCAATAGAGTTAATTGCTTGCATAAGAACAAAAGATTGAGGCGCGGCCCAAAACGCTCCGGCCGCAATAGCAACTCCGTAAGGGACTTTTTTTGTATCAAGCATCTTCGCTAATCGGTCATTTTTGGGTTCAAATTTCATGCGGCGAATAATGATGAGGGGCAGAGCGATTAAACCGCCTGCGATCGCGAAGGCTGCTAAAAATGTAGGCTCGGCCTGTAGCCCCATCCACAAAGATACAGCCGCCACGAGTTTTGCATCACCGCCGCCCCAAATCCGCAAGTAAAATAGAGCAATACCAATGATTAAGGCGATTGCACCAACAAGCGCATGCCACCCAAATTGCTCCAAAGACAGTTCAGCAAAATAGGCAGTTGGCAGAAACAAAATTGCAATTAAGATCGAAACCCAATTGGGAATGGTGCGATCAAACACATCATGACAGGCCGCATAAACAAGCAATGCCGCGAATATTCCTGCAGATATTGGGATAATCATACGCCTTCTCACTTCCCCTATTGGTGCGACGACCAATTCATGAGCAAGGGCTTAAATAATTTTGGTGAATTTTAGGTTACTTCGCCTCTTAGCCAAGAGCAAACCAGAAGATCAGAACTTCGAACACAAAAAAGCCGCCGGAATAAACCGACGGCTTCAATGTCAGAACCCTAAAGAGTCCTATAAATTCATTATGTAGATGGAGCTTCAACCAATTTTTCAGAAACAGCATCAAACGTTGCACTTGTTTTTGTACCAACAGTAGAAACACCACCGATGATAGCAACAGAGATAAGAGCAGCAATTAGACCGTACTCGATAGCAGTTGCACCAGACTCGTCTTTAAAGAATTTTTTCATAAGGTTTTTCATTTTGTATTCTCCGCATTTTGTTTACATGGCATATGTTTTCCCACCCCGTTATTTATGTCTTCTCGGTGGCGGTTGAGTTGTTTATAGAATAGATTGATGAAATCGACGTTTATCTATACAAAAACTTGTCTGGTAAATGAGTAATTACTTGTTTACCATAAGATTATTGGCCAATTGAGTAAGGTTTGGTTTACCCTTTACTTATGGTTAACTTATTCATACTCCAAACAGTCGAATGTCATATTTTCGGTAGAATGTATGAGTAGATAAAAGACAGTCACGTTTATCACCCTCCCCCAAAGCTCTGTCCTATATAAGGGGGTCAAAAAGTGATTGAAAAACTCTCATGTCCCAATTCCTTAGGTTTTGATTCAATTTTAGGGGATATGATGCTTGTAAATTCGCTTTATGTGGCGAAAACAGGAGTTATTATGGCTTTCAATTTTTTTAAAATCGCCGCTATCGCTGCACTTGCCTCATCTATGACCATGGTGTCAGAAGCTGCAAATCCAGCCCAAGAAAATGAGATTGATGTATATATCGACCAAACTCAGCTTCTTCATTTAGGCACACCAATGGGAAGCATTATTGTCGGAAACCCAGATGTCGCGACGGTCGCTGTTCACGACAATCACACTTTGCTTCTGACCGGTTTGTCATTTGGCACAACAAATTTGATCGTATTGGACTCAGTAGGGCGCCCGATACACAAGAGCCAATTAATGGTTTCAGAACGTGCAGGCTCAGGCACTCTAACAGTCGCACGTGGCCAAGAAACAAACACGTACGCATGTAGCAATAAATGCCGCCCTGTAAATTCAGGCATGTAACTAATATAATGACTTTTCTTATGTTAATAAGAAAAGTCTAAATTCCACACACCCAAACAAGAATTACTTCATCTATTTTTGATATTCTGAAATACATATTGCAATTCTAAGGTGACGTGACGCCCCATGTGCACAAAACACATAAAAAAACCTCAACTGCGTCTTTGGCGAAATCGACTAAACGATTTTGCTAAAAACAAAGAAGGGATTGTTGCTGTTGAGTTTGCGCTGATTGCAGCTCCATTTTTTCTACTCGTCTTTGGTCTACTTGAAATAGCATTGATCTTTTTCATGACCACGACACTAGATTATGGGGTTACTCAAGCGTCTCGCCAAATTAGAACAGGCGAATTGCAAAGCAAAGCTGCTGTTAAAAGCGATTTTGCAACACTGGTCTGCGGAAATCTTTTTGATTTGCTGGATTGTAGCAACCGACTTCACATTGATGTTCAAAGATATGAAGATTTCGTCGCGAGCAATGCCGGAGACACCCTTCCCCTAAATGAGGACGGAACACTCCAAAATAATTTCAATTACAACCCAGGTGGCCCAAGTGAAATTGTGCTTGTTCAAGTCTATTATGAGTGGAGCCTAATCACTCCAATTATGTCGTCCGCTTTAAAGAATATGAACGACGGCAAGCGCTTGCTCCATTCAACAGCTGTTTTCAGAAATGAACCATTCTAATGTTGATTAACTTTATAAAACATTTCTGGAAAAATGACGAAGGTGTTGCAGCACTTGAGTTTGCACTATGTCTGCCTTTGCTGACCGTGTTATTTTTTGGCACAATCGAAATATCTTTACTTGTCGAAGCTGATCGCCGCGTTACATCCACAGCAAGCACAATTGCAGATTTGGTCGCAAGAACCAGTGAAGTAAATTATTGCGAAGTTGAAGACATTTTTTATGCATCCAGTCGCATAATCCGGCCTAAAAACGCTTCAACAGTCAAAATGAGACTTTCAAGCGTTGTAGAAGACAGTAAATCTGGAAAAGCCGTCGTGGAATGGAGCCAAGGCCGCAATGGTATGGCAGCTTACGCTTCGGGGAAAGAATTGACCGTCGATTCTGGTATTATGCCAAGCAATGGATCTGTAATATTCGCCGAGATAGAATATGACTATGACACACCTTTCCAATACGTCATTTCATCCGTTTCGAAACTCTCGCAACATTTCTATTTACGCCCACGTCAATCAGATAAAGTGGCTTGGATAGGCTCAAAATCCAATCCGGGAAATTGCTAATCAAAGCAATTAGCAATCTTCACCCCAACAATACTGCATTCATTATAGGCATTCGTACATTATCCACTGATGCGACAGGACGTACCCCCCACAGACTATTCAATCCAAAAATGTGATATTTAGCAGACAAAATGTCATCTATTGAAACAGAACGTTCCGTCACTTTTAGCGCCTGCTTATTCGCTTGCTGCAACACACGGGTACGCATATACCCCGCCCTTACCCCATCTTTGATAGGCGGCGTTATAATTTCATCTTGATGCACCAAAACAATATTTCCCATGGCGAGCCCCGCCACATTGTCTTTAGTGTTCAGCATCAACGCCTCATCGCCTCCATTGTCTTTGGCAAAACGCAATGCAGCCAGATGATCTCCATAACATCCAGCCTTAATGAAAGTGAGCGGAGAGGTTTCATTGCGACGAATGGGAGAAGTTATTAGCTTCAACGCGGAAAACGGGCGACCCGCGCCAATCTCAAACATTTGCAACACCATATTCGGTTTGCCGAGAACTTCAGCACCTCGTCCCAAACCACGGCTTAGAGTCAATCTCACACTCGCCTCTGTGATTTTCTCGTCTTTCAAGATGGTCTCAGCTGCCTCCAATGCTTTGAAGACAACATCATCCGCAAGAACATTCTCTATTTTAAGCACCTCAATAGATTTCTTCAAAAGCTGCAAATGTTCAGCTTTACCTTCAATTTCCCGCCCATTGAAATACAGAGTCTCAAAGCAGCTATCACCAAGTAGGAAACCTCTGTCATATGTCGAGATCTTAGCAATTTCAGGTGCTAGCCACTCACCATTTAGCCAGACTTGATCAATCATTGCGCTCTTCCTGTGCAGACATATCTGTTAGCGCGTAAACAAGAGCACGCCCCTTATCAATCGTCTCCAGATATTCCTCAGTAGGATCAGAATCCGCAACGATTCCACCGCCAACCCGAAATTCTCCGCGCCACCCACCTTCTTCTTCAACAAATGCAGTCGAACGAATGAGAATTGATGAATCCATACATCCATCTGGAGATATCCAAAGCAGTGATCCACAATAAGGCCCGCGCGCGGCATCTTCCAGCTCGGCTATAATCTGCATTGCCCTGATCTTTGGGGCCCCAGTTATCGATCCCCCCGGAAATGCGGCACGCAATAAATCGACCACACCTTTATCGGCCTGAACCCGCCCAACCACCGTTGAAACAAGGTGATGGACATTTGCGAAACTTTCCAATGCGCTCAATTTGGGCACTTTTACAGATCCCGGCACGCAGACTTTCGACAGGTCATTACGCATGAGATCAACAATCATGAGATTTTCCGCAAGATCTTTTTCGGACGCCAACAATTGGGACGCCAAAGCCACATCCTTGTCTGGGGTGTCACCGCGCGGCCGCGTGCCTTTTATAGGCTTGGTAGAGACATACAGCTCACCATCAATTCCGCGCCTCGTTTTCAAAAATCGTTCCGGCGAATTGGAAGCCAATGCCAAATTCTCTAGCCTAAAATAAGATGAAAATGGCGCAGCACTGCTTTGATTTAGCCGTTTGATCAAATGATAGGGATGAGCATCGCTTTTAAGCCTAAAATCAAATGCTTGTGAAATGTTGGACTGAAAACAATCACCCGCATGAATATATGCAACTGTTCTAGCTATCTTATTTTCATAATCTTGAATTTTCTCTCTTGGCTCTGGCGGCCTCTGACTTAAAGGCCCGCACCAATTATCCAACCCCGCCATCCCCGCCTGCAATACATCATGTAGAGACACGTCTCTTGCATTGACGCTCTCTCTTTGAGCCCAATCCCAGACATACAAAGTGGCCTTCTGCTCTTCATGATCAAAAGCAAGAACTTGGTCATACAGCGCCAACGCAAGATCAGGCCATTGACTGTGTTCTGGACCATTTTCAAGCTTTGGTAAAAGCTGACGCCCGTATTCATAACTTACCAAGCCGGCCCAACCACCACAAAATGGTGGTGCGCTCAATGGACGTTCAAAATCCAATTCTTTTAGACTGGCTTCCAATGTTTCTAGCGCGCAAACCTCCTGCACATCAGCACATTGAAAAATGATGGTTTGCAATGGCTGCGCACAAATATAACTCCACCTCTTACCCTTGCCATGCATCAACATTGCAAATGGCAGATCTCTCAAAGGTGCAAACACCTCGATCGGGTCAGCATATTGAAAGTCATATGTTGTAAAGTGCTTGTTCGCAGTATTTTGCATCAGGGATTCTAGCTTACAAACTTTCTAATCCAGCAATTTCGATTTCAAGCGCTCAATTTTTTGATCGTCAACTTTGAGCACATCGTTAGCGTATGATAATATAGAACCATGTTTTGATTTTATTTCATCCCATGCGCATTGAAGATATTCTGTACGCACAGCAATGAAAGGATAAAGTGCTTCATCTTCGATCACCAGTCCCAAGCGGCTTTCCCATTTTTCACGCGCCAACGGCAATATCTCTTCAATATTGATTGTTTCATTGGTAAGGACGTAATCTTCAAAAATCGTTTTTTCCGGCACACCCAATAATGACAATGTCACAGCGCACCCCAAGCCTGTACGATCCTTACCTGCTGCACAATTTATAAGGCCAGCTCCATCTGTTTCGGCCAAGCGCTGAAACCATCTCGTATAAAGATCGACATGTGCCTCCACCCAAGGGGCAACCTTATAATAGGCAAGCATGAAATTATGGGCCTCATCGCCTGTCAAATTTCCCTTATCCATAAACTCAAGGTGAGAGGCTTTATACGCATTGAGGTCATTAAAGGTGTGCACTTCATGTGGACCCCACAGATTTGGATCCTCCACACGTTCAGACTGGCGGCGCAGATCAACTTGAAACCCAATATCAAGCTTATTTAGAAAATCCAGATCAGCTGCTTGTGCTTTGTTTAAGGCTGCCGTGCGATAAAGTTTGCCCGTTTTGACGCGGCGTCCACACACTGTCTCATACCCGCCAAAGTCACGAAAATTCTTGACACCAAGCAATGGTTTGATCCGGTCCTGCATTTTATTCACCTCACGTTTTAAACGGTAAGATGCATGGTTAAGACCGGATCATCTATTGGTCTAGTATGAATGTTGTTTTCTACGCAGGATGCAGCATCACATTCATGCTTTTATAGCCTTTAACAAAGCTATTGGGCAGGCGTTCTGGTTCTTGCAACACTTCAATATAGCTATAGCGCTTGAGTATTTCTTCCCACAGAATGCTCATCTGCATTTCCGCAAGACGATTACCGACACAACGATGAATTCCAAAACCAAATGCAAGATGACGGCGCACATTTGGTCGATCAATCCAAATTTCATCTGGTCGCTCAATGGCGCGCTCGTCTCTATTTCCAGAGACATACCACATTAGGACTTTGTCACCCTTTTTTATCAACTTGCCGTGCATCTCAACATCTTCCACAGCCGTGCGGCGCATATAAGCAAGGGATGTTTGCCAACGCAGCGTCTCTGCTGCAAGGTTGGGAACAAGACTGCGGTCAGCTTTGACTTTTTCAAACTCTTTGGGAAATAAATTCCAAGCATAAACAGAGCCTGTCATGCTGTTGCGCGTGGTATCATTGCCGCCAACAATCAACAGGATCAAATTCCCTAACAATTCTTGCGGCGTCATATTCTTGGTGTTTGCATCATGCGCCAAAGCAGAGAGCAAATCATGTCCCGGCTCTTCGCGCTGTCCGCGCTCCTGCCAAAGCGTCATGAAATACATAAGACATTCGGTAAGCTCTTTTTGCCATTGCGCTTCACCGCCAGGGCAAATTTCAGGATTATATTTATTCGTCGCTATATCTGACCAGCGCGATAGCTTTCGGCGGTCTTTTTGTGGAAAACCAAACAATGTTGCTAACATCATCGTTGTTAATTCGACGGAAACTTTGTGCACAAAATCAAAAGGTTCGTGAATGGGTAAACTATCGAGTGTTTGAATAGTGCGCTCACGAATAAGATGCTCAAAATTTTTCAGACTTGCCGCATCCATGACAGGCTGCACTGCTTTGCGATATCTTGTGTGCTCGGGCCGATCCATTGCAATAAACATCGGCAATTGAAATCCTTGATTCAGATCAGCAATAGTGATCCCACCATATTTCGAATCAGATGAAAATTGCTGATGATTTTTATCCACTGCCACGATGTCTTCATATCGCGTGATCGACCAAAACGGCCCTTCAGGTGACTCAGCGGTGTAATGCACAGGCGAATTATCTCTGAGCCATTTAAAATATGGAAAATATTCTCCACGACGCCAAAGTTCTGGATGTAATAAAAAGACTTTATCCATGTCCAACTGGTCTGGGCCGGCAATAACGCCACCGGTATTGAAGCGTCCTCGCGAAACTGCTTCAAGAATTTCATTCCCACCACGCGATGCGCCAATATCAGGACCAATTACACAAGAACTATCAGGCATTTACAGCCTCCTATAACAACAAACTGGCACGCAATCATTTGCGGGTGAGCAAACAAATTCGCCGTTTTCTATCGTCAAAGATAGAATTTGTCAGCCAACGCATGCGTGTATTCACCACCCAACAAACAGTCAAACCAAAACACCTCAGATATAATCATAACAAAATTACAACTTCAACGTGTTTATTTATCAATCGCGTATTTTAATTTGCAGCGCTATAGCTTTTCAAGAAACCTATGGACGTCGATTCAATTCTTGGCGATACATTTTTCACAATTCACAAGCTCAAATTAAAATGTGAGAATGATACAATGTTGACGAGAGACGAAGCTGAAGCTTTCGCAAGAAGCTGGGTACAAGCATGGAATGACAGAGACATAGAAGCTGTCGCCAGTCATTACACTGAAGACATTGTCTATCACTCTCCCAAACTAGCGAGCGTCATAGAATATGATGGCCCCTTTCTTGAGGGGAAATCAGCATTGGTTGAATATTGGAATGCCGCCATGGAGGGGGCAAATACACTGTATTTTGAGATAAATTCTATTTTTCTATCATCAGATGCCATGACTTTGTTTTTTACAAACCATCGCGGACAAGACGTTGCCGAAACATTCATTTTCGATAAAAATTCCAAAATCAAAGAGTGCATTGCAGCGTATAATTAGGCACTTCAGAATTTCTGTTTTTAGCATTTTTCGTCCATATTGAGCAAAAAAAAAACAGCGCCGTATTTTCATCATTCAACAGAAATTCATTACAGCATAGTAATTCACTAAATAGGCGATCTGAATTGACCTTGCACATAAGTATACATGATAAAAGAGAAAACAAAGACCACAAGGTGATGAAATGAAATTGAAATTTACATTGAGCGCAATTGCTGCCGCTGTATTTGCATCAGCATGTCAATCCACTCTTCCAAGCGATATGCGTGTTGCTGAATACTGTGCAGCCGAAGAAAATGCAGCCAAAGGACTTTGTCAAATTAGTTTCGAAGTTGATGGTCAAAAAACGGCCCTTTCGGACACAAATCTACGTGTGAGTGAAGCGCGCACAATTGCAGATCAAGCCCTTATGATTTCACGCGAAGCACGCGAAGAAGCCAAATCAGCTCGCTCTTTGGCATCTGCTGCCCTCAACAAACAATCAGAACTCGCTTGTAAAACTGTAACCATTCAAAAATCAGACACAGGTAGCTGTGAAGCTGGCTATACGCTAATGGGCTGCACACAAACACGCTACACAACCCGCGCCGGCGGTTTGTCATTCCTGCGTGAAGTCAACAACAAGTCTTGCCGCTTCAACTCTCGTGTTCTTGAAATGCAAGTCCGCTGCTGCGCTGCTGGCGTTGAAACACAACAATATTCTTCAAACTACTAGTTTGTTCAGACTTCCGAATCAAAAAAGCCCGTATTGAGATAATCAATGCGGGCTTTTCTTTGATAGATTTCTTGCATTTCTATCTAAATGGCGGCTCATCAAACGCACGTAATTTACGTGAATGTAGCTTGGCATCGCCGCTAGCCAATCGCTCAAGCGTGTCAATTCCGATACGGATATGTTCACCAATTGCGCGCTCATAAAATTTGTTCGCTGCACCCGGCAATTTTAATTCGCCATGGAATGGTTTATCCGACACACACAGCAATGTTCCATACGGCACACGCATACGATAGCCATTCGCCGCAATCGTCGCACTCTCCATATCAACAGCAATCGCGCGAGACTGATTGATACGTTTCGCACTCTCAGTGTAACGAAGTTCCCAGTTACGGTCATCTGTCGTAAATACCGTGCCGGTTCTAAGACGCTTTTTAAGTGCCTCAGGCGTATCACCTGTCACAATCTCAGCTGACTCAGACAGAGCTTGTTGAATTTCTGCAATTGGCGGAACCGGAATATCAGCTGGCAATACAGAATCCAGCACATGGTCATCACGCAGATAAGCATGCCCAAGCACATAATCACCAATACGTTGAGATTGACGAAGTCCGCCGCAATGGCCAACCATAATCCAACATTCAGGCCTCAATACAGCCAAATGATCAGTGATTGTTTTCGCATTGGAGGGCCCAACACCAATATTGACCAATGTTATACCAGACGCATTATCGGGCCCCAGAATATGATAGGCTGGCATTTGATGCCGTCGCCATGGTCCGTCAGATACTTTCTTCGCAGCATTCTTCGTCTTCGCATCTACGCGAATCCCACCTGGCGCGACAAGCTCTTTATAAAGGCCATTTTCGTTTTTAATTTCTTCTACCGCCCAATCAACGAACGCATCAACATAACGATGATAATTGGTAAAGAGGATGTAGCGCTGAAAACTCTCAATCGGTGTACCCGTATAGTGGGCTAAACGCTTGAGTGAAAAATCAACACGGGCTGCATCAAATAATGCAAGTGGCTTTTCATAATCATCAATCCACGGCGTTCCATCGGGAACTTCATCTCCAATTTGAGATAATTTAGGTGTGGGAAAATAACTTGCGAAATCAGCGGGTGAAATAACATCCGCATCCACACCCTCAGCCCCATCCAGCACATAAGGATAAGGGATATTGGAATCAGACAGTCCGACTTCAAATTCCACCTTATGATCGTTTGTAATCATGGTGAGCTGAGAGATGAGATAAGCTCGGAAAAAATGCGGCTGCGTTATCGTTGTCACATACACGCCCGGCTCTGACAGCTTTCCAAAAGCTCGAGATACAACAGGCGGTGGACCATCTGGCCGATATATGACTTTAACTTGAGGATAAGAAAAGCGGCCATCTGTACGCCATGCAGGGTCTGGCTTTTTCCCTTTAGTGATGAAGTCATTGAGTGCAGATTGTAGAGATGCCACGGAGGCATCGTATAATTGTGTGACGCGGTCTACGACTTCTACGGGTGTCATTGCAAACTCCAAACATTCAAATCTAATTTAGATAGAGGTAATCACTATTTGAAATATCGAAAAGCAAAATCCGACAAATTTTCAAATAAACTCAATTCTATATTCTAGGACCAGAAAGAGAACCAACGCCAACGTAACCATTCATCTCCTTCAAACGGCATTGCAGTTAGCACGGGATAGAAGAATACAAAGAAACCAGCGGCGACCAAACCCCATATAAGCAAAGCGATATTTTGCAGATCTCGCTTTACGAACCGAGACACAAAAGCTGCAATTCCCATCCCCAACATAAAGGAAGACTGCTCATAATAATAAAAGAACATCAAATCTCTTGGAATAACCGCATAGACCAACCAAAACCCCAAAAATGCAGACGATATTGCCAACAAAGCTCCGTCCTGACGCAAAATTCCGTACACAAAGCACGCAATAATTGCCGGCAACCCCGCCCAATAAATTGCAGGGTTACCAATCAGAAAAATAGCAGTTGTATTTGGTAGGGTTTGCTTTTCAAAATAATACCAAACAGGCTCCAACATGAGTGGCCATTCCCACCATTGGCTCTGATAAGGGTGATTTTTCAGCTCACCCGTCACATCTGCGAGCATACGATTGTGAAGATCCACAATCGACCAATCTCCATCTATCAATAAAAATGGTGCAAATGTGAGCACATATATAATGAGTGCCGGAATTCCTTGACGAAACAGCGTGCCCATGAAGGAAAAACGTCTCCAGCTAGCAAAACCGCTTCCAAAGAAGCGCGGCAAGACCATGCCTTTTGGACTAGATTCCGTGCAGCGCCAGATAAAAATTCCAGCCCAGACCAGCACCATATATATGCCGCCGGACCATTTTGAAGACGCAGCAAGCCCTAGAAAAACTCCAGATATAATAAGGCCCGCACTTGCCCCAATTCTAGAGCGAATTCTTTTTCCAGACCAAACCAAGAATAATGCAGATAAAACGAAAAAGCCAAGACTATGAATATCTAGCATTGCAGTACGTGCCTGCACGAGCAAAGTCTGGTTCAGCAATGTCATCAATGCCGCAAACAGCGCCACAACAACTCTAAAGCCAAACATGCGCATGACTGCAAAGACACTGCACACACTCAAAGTTGCTAGGATCGCCCCCGGCAATCTCCAGCCCCATGCGGCGTTATTGGTCAAATATGAGCTGAGGCCAATCAGCCATTTTGCAAAGGGCGGATGAGAATTATTGCTCCACCCTTCAGCCCAAAAAAACTGCTGGCCAGCCGGCACATAGTGCACTTCGTCAAAAACCAGAGCATTGGGCACACCCAAACGCCAACAAATAAGAGTGCTGGCTATGACTGCAATCAATATCCCAACAAGCCAATCCGTTTTGCTTATGGAATGCGGTTTAGAGTTCACCATTACCTATGCCTTGACGAGAGAATAGCCATCCTATGTAGCGTTTAGTTGCTCAAAGAATTTTATTCAATCATCAAGGCACAATATAAAAGGTCGTTGGCTGCAATTCATTTTACCGCCTACGCTAAAATTTAGATTAAGCGCCCTGAGCTTCTTTTCGTGAGGCTACGCTCTGGTCAAATTTAGACCAAACACCAGAATCACCATGCCAATCGCCAGCCGTCGCACCTTTTGAATATTCCGTCGCACGCGCCTCAAAGAAATTCGCATGCTCCACACCATTTAGTATCTCTGTCAGCCATGGAATCGGGTGTTCATCAACGCCGTAAACAGGGTCCAGCTTAAGCTGTTTCAATCGCCAATCCGCAATGTAACGAATGTAATTCTTGATATCTTCCGGCGTCATTCCCTCAACTTCACCGGCTTCAAACGCAAGGTCGATAAATTTATCTTCAAGTTTGACCACAGTCTGACAACAATCGGTGATGTCATCCTTCACTGTTTTCGTCAGTGCACCCGTTTCTTCCGCATAAGTGTGGAACATTTTCATCATCCCTTCACAATGCAGACTTTCATCCCGCACCGACCAAGAAACAATTTGCCCCATACCCTTCATTTTATTGAAGCGCGGGAAGTTCATCAACATTGCAAATGAAGCAAACAATTGCAGACCTTCAGTAAAGCCACCAAAGACCGCCATTGAAGTTAGGATATCTGCTTCAGTATCAACGGAAAACTTACCAAGGTAATCATGCTTGGCAGCCATTTCTTCGTATTCCATGAAAGCAGAAAACTCTGAATCCGGCATACCAATTGTTTCAAGCAACAGAGCATAAGCTGCAATGTGAACAGTTTCCATGTTTGAAAATGCAGCCAACATCATGCGAACTTCTACCGGCTTAAACAGCGGCATATAGTTTTCCATGTAGTTGGCACCAACTTCCACGTCAGACTGCGTAAAGAAGCGGAAAATCTGCGTCAGCAAATTACGTTCTTTATCGTTTAGCTTGCCTGCCCAATCTTTACAGTCCTCACCGAGAGGCACTTCTTCCGGCACCCAGTGAACTTGCTGCTGGATTTTCCAAAAATCATATGCCCACGGATAACGAAATGGCTTGTACGACAAAGATGGCGTCATAAGGCCGGGTTTTTCAGGGAGAATTATCTTAGACATGACGTTAACCTGCTCGAATATGCGGTGTATATATTTTTGAATATGGGCGCGACTCGCCTCAACACAATATGTAGTGCTTTCCATACAATTGAAAGCAACATTTGGTGCCTAACTGAGTTTTATTGTATATCAAATGCTATCACAAAACTCGAAAAAACTCGACGTTTTACTTGTGAATAAAAAGCACAATGCCAATTTTTAAAGCATCTTCAATGGCTTGTGTATATTCTGATTTCAGAAGAAAAGTTTACACACCTCACAACAAAAGAAGCAGCATATTGCAAGCTGCTGTTTTTCTTTTTTGTGAGTAAAATGATGGCGAATAAAGATGATATAATTTATTCGCTAAATCGTCTCTAACCGATAGTTAGATATGATGTTCAAGCGTTCAAAAATTGCTTGATATGCTTATCGACGCATAGTGAAGGAAATAGCAGCAATATCGCTTGTCGTCTTAAAGTCCTCAAAGCGTGTCTCACGACGCGTTAGACCGATAGACAATTCTCCGCCCGCTTTGTGAAATGCGATTCCAGCTTGCCAATCACCAACAGTCACCTGATCACGTAAAGCGACACCTTTAAAGTTGGCTCCGTTATCACCGACATCCCAACACAATGCTTCATTGTCAGTACCAACAAACATATACCAACTATCGACACGCACGGCTTTTCCACGCTGATCTACACGGTCCGCGATTTGACCCAGGCGCACTTCCGCACCGGCTTGTCTAGATTCGTGAACTGCAGTTTTTTCAACGCGTGCATGTGGACTGACAGAAAGATCCAAATCAAATCCGGCCTTGTCCAAAGGCGCGCTAAATTCCCACGCACCCGCATAAACTTCCTCAGTTGCTCTTTTCAAAGTGGCTGGAGAAAGGTCCAAGCGCGATTTATAGCGAAGCACGTCATTGCTAACAGCCCAATTTGCTGAAGTAGAAACTAATTTAGAATGAGAATGCAGGCTTTGTTCTAATTGCGCAGCAACTATCTGAACTGGCGCTTCAGTCGAAATGTATTCAACAGGACCAGCATGAACAGATGTGCTTAAGGCTTCCGTTGACACTGTCGACGAACCACAACCGATACAAGAAAATGCGACAAACAGGCTCGCAACCATTGCTAACATCCTATTTTTCCCTGCAATATTTCATACACTATGGTAAGAATATCACACCCACTATTACTGATAGTATAATACTAAAACATAAAATATATCCATTCATGTTAACAAAAAAAAGTTAGTTTAATTTACAAACACAAACAAAAACAAATGGTTGCATAAAAAAATCATTTTTTTTGTTAATTAACATCACAAAAAAAACGCGCCACATCCGAAAATGTGACGCATTTTTTATAATTTTGATTCTTGAAATGCCCGTTCTAAATTCCTACTGACAAGCAAGACATTCATCATAATCAGTATCAGGTGTGTCCATTCCTTCAACTTTCACCTTGTCTTCGGCTCCAGCAAATGATGCACGCTGCACTGATTTGGAACGACAGTAATAAAGGGATTTCAACCCCTTCTCCCACGCACTCCAGTGAAGCATGTGCAAGTCCCACTTATCGATATCAGCCGGCAAGAACAGATTCAACGACTGAGCCTGACAAATATATGGCGTACGATCAGCAGCCAATTCAATCAACCAACGCTGATCAATTTCAAATGCTGTTCTAAAAGTTGCTTTCTCGTGCTCATCAAGGAAATCCAAGCCTTGAACAGAGCCCTCTGCTTCCAGAATAATAGCCCAGATTCCATCTGTATTTTTGCCCTTCGCCTCAAGAACCTTTTCAAGGTGCGGGTTTTTCACGGTAAACGAACCTGATAAAGTTTTGTGCGTGTAAACATTTGCTGGAATTGGTTCAATACCCGCAGATGTTCCTCCACATATAATCGAAATCGAAGCTGTCGGTGCAATTGCCATCTTGTGAGAGAAGCGCGCCATGACACCGCATTCTTCCGCATCAGGACACGGCCCACGCTCTTTAGCTAATTTCACAGACGCTGCATCCGACCCACGACGAATGTGCTTGAAAATCATATTATTCCAGCTTTTCGCTGTCGCAGATTCCATCGGCACATTCATGGATTGCAAGAAAGAATGCATTCCCATCAACCCAAGACCAACAGAGCGCTCACGCGTCGCAGAATATGCCGCGCGTGCCATTTCTGGCGGTGCACGATCAATAAAGTCTTGAAGAACATTATCCAAAAAGCGGAAGATATCTTCTAGGAAGTTCTCGTCATTTTTCCACTCAAGGAATTTCTCTGCATTCACAGATGACAAACAACATACAGCTGTACGATCATTACCAAGGTGATCTAGCCCAGTGTGCAGCATAATTTCTGAACACAGATTAGATTGCTTCACCTTCATACCAAGCTGGCGCTGGTGAGCTGGCATCGCGTTATTCACAGTGTCTGAGTAAATCAGATATGGTTCACCCGTTTGAATACGGACTTCCAGAATTTTCTGCCAAAGCTTACGCGCATTGATCTTTTTAACTTCTTCGCCCGTTTTCGGACTGATCAGACCAAATTCCTCGTCATTCTTCACAGCTTCCATGAAAGCATCAGAGATATTCAAACCATGGTGAAGATTTAAAGACTTACGGTTAAAGTCTCCAGACGGCTTACGAATCTCTAGGAATTCTTCAATTTCAGGGTGGTGAATATCCAAGTAACATGCTGCAGATCCACGACGTAGAGACCCTTGGGAAATCGCAAGTGTAAGCGAATCCATCACCCGAATGAATGGAATGATTCCCGATGTCTTACCGGCATTACCAATTGTCTCACCGATTGAGCGCACATTCCCCCAATAAGTTCCAATTCCACCACCATTGGAAGCAAGCCAGACATTCTCATTCCAAGTCTCCACAATACCATCCAGAGAATCGTTTACATCGTTTAGGAAACAAGAAATCGGGAGACCACGACCAGCTCCACCATTAGATAACACAGGCGTTGCAGGCATGAACCAGAGGCGCGACATGTAGTCGTAAATGCGTTGTGCATGCTCTGCATCATCAGCATAAGCCTCAGCAACACGCGCAAACATTTCCTGATAGCCTTCACCAGGTAGAATATAGCGATCTGTAAGTGTCTTTTTACCAAACTCAGTCAAAAGCTCATCGCGGCTCTCGTCGATCTTAACCTGCTGGACTACGCGCAATTCCGCTGTCTTTTGAGGCTTACCTCTACCGATTTTCTCGTTATTTTCTTTTGAAATTGCAGCATTTTCTACAGACATTAACCCAGGCTCCGCGATGTATATTAAACAGTCGGTTTTGCATTTGCTCATCATAATATATGGTGGCTAACACACTCCATGACCCCATATATAGTGGCTTAAGGGTTAATGAGACGTCAACACTTAGTTATTCAGAACGGTGATATTTCGGTGAATAACTCAGTCATCAGAGCAATATTCAATTAACCATAACATTCATTTTCCCGTTAAGTATGTGCATTCACTCGCTTTTCTGGAGAAAAGCACCAACTGCATAAATCTTAATCAAAAAAAACAGCGTTTCAAACGATCAACACCGATACGCTATTTCTACACAGCTTATCCACAGGCCCAGCCACGCAAATCTCCCTTTTGGGGTAAAATCGGCACAAAAAATCCAAACAGGCAGCCACTATATATAGTGGCTGCCTGCACAAATAGAATCTAGATTCGAGATAGATTTAGACTATATATTCATTTCAGCGCGAATTCTGGCACTCACACGAGAATCAATTTCGAGCTTATCGGCAAGTTCTGTTAAAAACACATTCTCTTCATCTGAAACCTGACACGCGCCTGCGCAAGCAGCCGCATATAGCTGAACAGCATGATTAGGTGTGATTGCTGCCTTGGAAATACGATTGAGAATATCTGCGCGGCTTATCGTTTCATCCAAAACTGTCTCGTTCAGTCCGCCATCTTTCAATGCTACCTTAATAGCTTCCGCTTCATCAGCATCGAGTTGACCATCAGCATGCGCAGCAGCGGCCATTGATTCAACAACAGCAATGGAAAAAGCAGGATCTTCTGAATCATTCCCGGCAAAACCATAGCTTGCAGCATCATTGTGAGAATCAGCGGTCGCACCATCTCGCTTTTGCCATGCATTCCAAGCCATCGCCCCCATTGCTGCGACAGCGCCTGTCTTGGCGACATTGCCGACCAATTTTCGTCCGCCACTCGATGCCATCAATACAGCAAGCAATGCACCGCCGCCTATTGCAGCATTGCGCGCATTTTCATCTGTTTCGATTCTATCTTGTACCTTTTTCGCCATTTCTTTGGCGCTTTCAACTGATGCATCCACATCAATTTCATCTGCGATCTGCGTGGCTTTTTCTTGTACTTGTTTTAGAATTTTTTCGATATCAAACATAGCCAAATCCCCAATAAATAGATTTCGTTAGCAACAATATCGACATGACTTATGTCAACTATGTGACTGACACTGCCAAAAATATTTAGCTATTTTTGTATTACTCGAAGGAAAACATAGACAAATTCACATCAGGCAAAGTATGCAAGTGCTCTAAGCATTTGAAACGACCCAAAAGGATTCCTCATGCGCATCATGTTAGTTACCGACGCTTGGGAGCCTCAGGTAAACGGCGTTGTCCGAACAATGAAACGCGTTATCGCGGAATGTGAGGCAATGGGACATGATTGGGATATCGTTTCTCCAAATGATGGTTTCAGGACAATCCCCCTCCCAACATATCCTGAGATCAAACTCGCTTTTGGGGCAAAGCCACAAATTGAAGAACGCTTGCTAGAATTTGAACCAGATGCTGTTCACATTGCAACAGAAGGTCCACTCGGATGGGCGGCACGTAGCATTTGCCTCAAGCATAAAATGCCATTTACGTCCTCTTACCACACGCGCTTCCCAGAATATTTAAATGCCAGATTACCAATCCCTCTTTGGGCTGGCTATAAATATGTTCGTCAATTTCATCGCTATTCTGGGCGGGTAATGGTTGCAACAGTCTCCATGATTGAAGAACTCCAAACACGCGGTTTCAAAAATATTGCAGCCTGGTCTCGCGGTGTCGATACTGACCTTTTCCACCCAAGTAAAAGAACAGAGGATCGTGGCCCATATAAAGGCATGAAAGGTCCTATATTCCTCAACGTAGGACGTGTCGCCGTTGAGAAAAACATAGAATCCTTCTTAAAACTGGATCTTCCCGGCACAAAAGTGGTTGTAGGTGACGGGCCAGCTCGCGAAGAATTAATGCAAAAATACCCTGATGCAATATTTCCGGGTTCTAAATTTGGAGATGAATTAGGCACCTATTTTGCCAATGCTGATGTATTTTGTTTTCCAAGCCTCACAGACACTTTTGGATTGGTGATCTTAGAAGCAATGGCTGCTGGCACGCCTGTAGCTGGCTTTAACGTTTCGGGCCCAAAAGATCTAATTCCGGGCACCAATGCAGGCGCTATCAATGATGACCTTGCTCAAGCCTGCTTAGACTGTCTCGAGCTGGACCGAGAAACCGCCCACAAACATGCGCAAGCTTTCTCTTGGACAGCATGTGCAGAGCAATTTCTAGAAAATCTTGATCCACTGCCCGTTCCAGAGCGCAAACGTTTCTGGCAGCGCTTCCGTCGCTTACGTCGCAAAAAACCTGTAGAATAGCACTATCAATCTAACATTTCAGTGTAAGCGTCAGACCAGAAATCACACATTTTTGTATCAAAAAATGTGATGAGATAACTCGCATTTATCGCCAATGGTCAAACTTTCTCGGAACTTTTTCTTCCCTTCCCCGTTGTTTAAGCAACTACAACACGAAAGGAAAATCCGATGAATATCTTGAAAGTGCTATTAGCCATCCTTCTTCCACCATTGGGTGTGTTTCTTCAAGTTGGTATTGGTGTACAATTCTGGATCAACCTTGTTCTAACATTGTTTGGTTACATTCCAGGTATCGTGCACGCAATCTGGATTATTGCACGTCGCAGCGATCCTGTAACAACACCATAAATACAGTTGAAAAAACGATTTTTTATCGAGCAGCGAATTTTTTAACTTTACACGAACGCATATACATTTTATGTGGCTGGCTCCGGCGGACATCGGCTCGAGGCTTTGCCGCCCTGATTCCACGTGGCGTCTGAACTTCCCTAACAGGGGTTTGGATGACGTGTGCGGGTTGAGGGGCAGACTTAACGAGACGAAAGCCCGTACTAACGCCGGATTGGGTTTAATTTAATACAGAGGGGACAGTGAGATGATCACTTTCCAAACACCTCTGGACCTAGTCCGTGTGCTTCACCCTGAATCTCCAGTCGCTTGTGTGCGACCAGAGAGGGTGTCAACAGCTGCTGCTTGGTTCCAGAACCACTTTCCGGGCGACGTGCTATATGCCGTCAAAGCAAACCCATCACCATGGGCGCTTGATGCTATGTATGAAGCTGGCATGCGCTGGTTTGATGTTGCGTCTCTGGAAGAAATCGAGCTTGTAGCAAACCGCTTCGACGATGCGGTATTGGCATACATGCACCCAATCAAAAGCCGCAATTCAATTGAGCGCGCCTATTTTGACTATGGTGTCAGAATCTTTGTGCTCGACTGTGAAGCTGAGCTACAAAAAATTCTTGAAGCAACTGACTTTGCCAAAGACCTAACATTGGTCGTGCGTATGGCTGTATCCAATGATGGTGCATCCATGCCCCTATCTGGCAAATTTGGCTGTTTTGGCGATGATGCTGCACACCTATTGCAAGCTGCACGTTCATACGCAGATGAACTAGGCGTGAGCTTTCACGTTGGGTCTCAATGTATGGACCCGGGCGCATACCGCATTGCTATGGACACTGTCTCAAACACAATCGTGCAAGCGGCTGTGACTGTGGATATCGTTGATGTTGGCGGCGGCTTCCCAGCCCTATACCCCGGCATGCAACCACCAGAGCTTCAGTCATACATTGATGTGATCAACCAAGTGTTTGAAGAAATGCCAGTTTTGTTCAACGCAGACCTATGGTGCGAGCCAGGCCGTGCGCTTGTGGCCGATTCAACATCTATCGTCGCTAAAGTAGAATTAGTGCGCGATGGCCGTGTCTACCTCAATGATGGTGCATATGGTAACTTGTTTGATGCTGCCCACTGCAAATGGCCTTTCCCTATGGAAGTCCACCGCGGATCTGGCAAAACAAGTATTCACAGCAAACCCTTCACCATTTACGGGCCAACATGTGATTCCATTGATGTGCTTGATGGCGTTTTCGATCTACCCGCCGACATTCAAGAAGGCGACTATATAGAATTTGGCATGATGGGCGCATACGGCACAGCTATGTCAACACGCTTTAACGGTTTTGGAGACACCAAAACCTACCGCGTACGCAATAGCATCAGCCAAACAATGTACGAAACACAAGCAGAAGAACAACGTCGTTACGAAAACAATGTTATCTTCTTGCCGCGCCGTGAAGCTTAGTCGTGAAGCATAGCGGCTGCTTTCAGCATTATTCCGCTTAAAATTTTCTAGATTTCTGTACCGAATAGACCTTCGGTACAGAGCTTTTTCCTGTTAAACATAATTATCACGCCGTGAACGCGCATGCCTGCGCTTTGGCATTAGAGGATATATTCTCATGACAAAAGTTCTTCAAATAGGTGCCGGCGGCGTCGGCACAGTGGTTGCTCACAAGCTTGCTATGAGCCCGGTCTTCACAGACATCATGCTCGCCAGCCGCACAGTTTCTAAATGTGACGATATCGCAGCATCCGTAAAAGAAAAAACCGGCGTCACAATCGCAACAGCTTCCGTTGATGCAGACAATGTCGCGCAAACAGTTGAGCTGATTAAAAGCTTTGGACCAGACCTCGTCATTAACGTCGCGCTTCCATATCAAGACCTCACATTAATGGAGGCTTGTTTGCAGGCCGGTGTCCACTATCTGGACACAGCCAATTATGAGCACCCAGACACAGCAAAATTTGAATATAAAGAGCAATGGGCTTTTCAAGAGCGCTTCAAAGAAGCTGGCCTAACTGCCCTGCTTGGCTCTGGTTTTGATCCGGGCGTCACCAACATGTTCTGTGCCCACGCGCAGAAAAACCTATTCGACACAATCGAAACAATCGACATTCTTGACTGTAATGGCGGCGATCACGGCCACCCATTCGCGACCAATTTCAACCCTGAAATCAACATTCGCGAGATCACAGCAAATGGCCGTTATTGGGAAAATGGCGAGTGGATCGAAACAGAACCATTAGAACAATCCATGATGTTTGATTTCCCCGGCGTGGGAGAGCGCAAAGCCTTTCTTCTTTACCACGAAGAAATGGAAAGCCTGTGCCAAAACATTAAAGGCCTAAAGCGCATTCGTTTCTGGATGACATTTGGTGAAGCCTATCTCAAACACCTAGACGTTATCCAAAACCTTGGCCTCGACAGCATCAAACCGATTGAGTTCCAAGGCCAGCAAATTGTGCCAATCCAATTTTTGCAAGCTCTATTGCCAGACCCTGCCAGCCTTGCGCCAAACTATACAGGTAAAACCTCTATCGGGTGTCTGGTAAAAGGCACAAAAGACGGCAAAGAGCGCACAAGCTTCATTTACAATATTTGTGACCATGAAGAGACTTACAAAGAAGTTGGCGCACAAGCTGTTTCCTACACAACAGGTGTCCCTGCTGTTGTAGGCGCTGAAATGATCGCGACTGGCAAATGGCGCCAGCCCGGCGTGTGGAATATGGAACAAAACGACCCTGACCCATTCCTAGAACGCCTCGGCCCATCTGGCCTACCATGGCACGTCATGGACATGTAAAAATTATAGAGGGCAGCTTACAGGCTGCCCTTTTTGTTTGGTGGAAAAAAAATCGTCAAAACATCCCTCTCATTCCGATTTTCCTGCGTAGGCAGAAATCCAGTCTAAGAATACGGACGGCAACTATTCGCCAAAAGCAAACACTTATAGATATGGCATCCACATAGAGTTGATCGTTCCGAAAACTCCAAGGCCGGTAAACACTATTGCAATACACACCAATATGGTCGTTGCTATTTTGACCCCAATTGATGGAATTTGTCTAGAAATTCGGTAAAGCTCATACAGCGCTAAAGGTATAAGATAACAACCAAATGCCATCACATGATTAGCCGGACCTGACATATCTTGGTTCATCCCAACGGGTCCACCCGCAATGATCATCCACGCCATAATTGAGACGCGCATAAACCACACACCATTTGCAACCATAAACAGGCGCATTGCCCAGCGCTGATGCGTTTTTATATCTCTACGAATAGCATTTTTTACCGTGTTATATGCACACACTAAGATCAGAATCGCATTTAATGTGATCGCATATGCACCAATAATGTTTAGATGAGTCCCTCTGATCCATGTCATCCAAAGTCCGCCAACAGCCAAAAAGCAAGCTGTGACGAGATAGATCCGACCAGAAATTCGATGAATATGAGGGGCACGTTTACGGATTTGGGGTGTAAGTTGTATTAACCCCGACAAAATCATAACAGCCGCTATAAGCACGTGAATAGCAAACATCAAATTGCCTGCCAAATCACCTTCAATATAGCCGTCAATCAGATTTTTATCATTCCAAGCGGCAATGTTCCTAGAAAAAATGCGGGTGCCGTAGAAACCGATGATAAAGACGATAAAACCCAACTGACCAATCGCGGCGGTTATAAACCAAGCACTTTCCGACCAATCTAAGAGATTTTGAAATACACGCGATTGCTTTAAAGTTGAAGGCTTTGTCATGTTACGTCCCTAGTGTAAGATTGCAAAATTGAACCTAGGGACTAATTGTTGTTTTTAGGCGATTGAGTCTTACTGATTTCGAAATCGGCTATTAAAAAACTAATTTAGTACGAGAAATTACCATCAGACTACCATTTACCCACTCTGAGAAGCGGATACTGAAATCGACAGCTTGGGAAAAGCGGCCCCTCGATATTGTTGCCATTGCATTTTTTATATCGATAAGCTCGTATATTCTTTCCACCACATTTAATTGGGGAAGTTGGGGTATACTCATTGGCGCTGCCGGAACTGCTAGCTGTGGTTTTTCCTGGTTGCTAGCCAGAGCTTTATTCAAGCCCGATTTCCAAAAAGACGCATGGCCAATCTGTGTGGTTGCCTTGCTCGTGACAACTGGGATTTTAATCGATGCATTTGCCACGAAACGAGCTGAAACTGGAATCCTTTTTACTGGGATTAGAATGGCGGCTAGCCTACATACTCTCTTAAGCTCGGCAGTATTACTACTCGCTCCACTGGAAGCTTGGTCTAATTATAGTAAAGATTTTCCTCTTAGTGAAAAACGGTTCCGGTTAGTTTACTCATCAATTTATGCGGGATTAATGGCTATTTCCGTCATATGGCTGAACGGTGTATCGGATAATTCTTGGGCTGATAGATCAAGTGATACGATAAAATTACTTTGTGCGGGAATTGTTATTCTTCTAAATGTGTGGGGGTGGAGATATCGCAACAAACACCATCACCCAAAAGCTAAGCGAAAACAACGCGTCCTAACGGATGTGACCGAAGAGGAGCAAGTCCTATCTCAACGTATCCTAGAGCAACTGAATACAGAGAAATTATTCCTCAATCATGATTTAAAGCTTTCAGGCTTGGCCAACGCACTCGGTGAAAGTGATCATAATGTAAGGAATTGTATAACTGGCTTGCTTGGTTTTCGAAACTTCAACCACATGATCAACCATTACCGTATAGAAGCAGCGAAAAGCATGCTGGAATCAGAGGGTAGCAAAGATGTCTCTATTCTAGTGATCGCATTTGAATGTGGTTTTTCCTCAATTGGACCTTTTAATAGAGCCTTTAAAGAGGAGACTGGGGAAAGTCCAACTTCATACCGTAACAAGAGGTCGCCAGACAAAAATTAGACCCAAAACACCTGATGACAGCATCTGTCAAAACGGCATGTAGTTCCCAAAATTGTTCTGTTCATCCGTCGCCTTTGGGCAAACACCACCTCTCGCATTTGTGACTGGACTAAATACAAAACACCCTTATTTTAGGCATTATGAAATTTCTGATCGCCCTTGCGTTTTTAGTCTCTGGCCTGCTTGGAACAAGCAGTGCTTGCGCGCATGCAATGGGTGTTAAATCAGCATCTCCTCATTCAACCACACGTGATGAGCAAACAAGCCGCACGCATGCAGCACACCCTGATCAGCATGATGGCCACAATGCAGCACCAACAGCCCAACATGATATGCATGGAAAATCACATGGAAGCTGTCCTGAAGATTGTGATGGCGGACCTGATTGTGCTGGCTGTTCAGCTATTCCCGTCAGTGTCACTGTCGGTGATTTCGCCCTCTACATCCCCTTAATATCCGCTCATTTCAGCTTGAGCGATGAGGCTGGTTTTGAAAAAACCTACGCCCTAGAACCTCCCCCACCGCGAACCATTTGAACCCGTTCAATTCACAGGCGGACTCTGTCCGCCATTCTGAATAAACTTGTTCAAAAGGAAATATCATATTGCGAACACTCGCGACGATGACAGCTTTGGGAACGGCTTTAAGTGTTTACGCAGCCTCACCCGCATTTGCACGCCCCGTCTCCTATGAAGGCGGCTGGACAGTCATCGAAGAAACGGACCGGCAAAGCACATCGCTTTTAGTCCATTACACACCAAACGCTTCATACTCTATTGGGTGGAAAAGCGAATGGGACCGTCAGGAAGATATCGCCCTGCATGGCCCTCAACTTACCTATCTTGCTAAACGTTGGTTTGGTGAAGATTACCAAGCCAATCTCTATGCCTTTGCGGGAGCAGGCTGGGCAGAAGGTGTCAACAACAATCCAATCGACCAAGACGAGATGGCCTATGTCGGCCTGTTGGCAGATTGGGAAACACGCACATTATTTGCCTCTTATAAAGCACGCTATCTAGAGGGTGGACAAATTGATGGATCAGTCATGCAAGCCGCACGCGCCGGATGGGCACCCTATGAGGGTGACACCGGCGATCTGCACACATGGCTGATGGTCGAAGTCGATCATCGTCCCGATAATGAAGAAGAAGTCGGCGTCACACCTTTAGTGCGCTTGTTTAAAGGCGCTGCCCTTTTTGAACTTGGCTGGAGCGTCACAGACGACGAGCCGCTTATCAATTTTACCTACAGATTTTAGATCGGAACCAGATCAATGAAATATTCAATTATCACTTGCGCAATGCTTCTCTCAATTTCGCCAGCTTTGGCTCAGGAACAATCGCATAAAATGCATTCAGAGCATGAAAATGCCGCTCACGACATGCATGAAGACCATAATCACAGCGACCACGCACATGATGCACATCAGGACGACACGCACACCACAGAAAGTGAGCACACAGCACACACTAAATTGGTAAAATCACCTGAAATACTGGCAGCTTTATCACAAGGCGGAGACGCTGCAGTGGTCAATGTTTTAGGTGTTGTGTGTGATTTTTGCGCAAAAGCCATGAACAAAACGTTCGGCAAAAAAGACGAAGTCGCTGCTGTACATGTCGATCTTGATACAAAAACACTCAATCTTGTGTTTGCTCCAAATCAATCATTATCAGATGAAGCCATTGAAAAGCTTGTAAAAAAAGCAGGATACCGCACTTCCAACATCACTCATATCGCATCAGAAAAAGTTGAATCAACGCAATGAAACTCTGGTTACGAGAAGCAACAGCGCCGTCTTTAGCGCTATTTGCAAGCGCCTCAACATTGGTATGCTGCGCCCTGCCAGCCCTTCTCATCACACTCGGTGCAGGCGCTGTCATGGCTGGCTTAACCGCTAATATTCCAGGACTTATATGGTTAACAGCTCATAAAAAAGAATTGTTCATCATATCGGGAATAATGCTTTTGCTGGCAGCTTTAGTGAAATGGCTCAACCGGAATGCTCCATGTCCAATTGATCCCAAACTCGCAAAAACCTGCACTTTCTGGCGACGTGCAGGAACCATCATATTAAGCGTCGCAGCAATTTGTTATCTCGTCGGAGGCTTTTTCGCCTTCTTCGCAGCTGACCTTTTGCTCTAAGCTGAAATGAATGACTTGGAGAAAGTCTAATTCTTAGATAAAAGCCAATCTGATATAAACAACGGATTGGCTTTTATGTCCCTTTATCCCAACCGCCCATTTGAATTCGATATCTCAAACATCGAAACGCCAGTTTTTATTGTAGATAAAGGCGCACTAGAAGGAAATCTTGCCATTCTAAAAGACGTGCAAGACCGCTCAGGCGCAAAGATATTGCTGGCCTTAAAAGGCTTTGCGATGTGGGCATTTGCTCCCACAATCATGAAATACCTCCCCGGCGTCACATCCTCCTCTACCGCCGAAGCCCGCCTTGGCGCAGAAGAATTTGGCGGCGAAGTCCACGCATGCGCCCCCGCCTATTCAGAGGCTGATTTTCGTGAACTCCTAACCCTATGTGACCACATCGTTTTCAACTCGGTGAATCAAGCCAAACGTTTCCTGCCAATTTACGAAGAAGCCAAAGCAAATGGGGGACGCAAAGTGTCATTCGGCTTGCGCGTCAATCACGGACACCGTGAAACGGAAGTTGAACTGTATGATCCAGCCGCCCCCAAATCGCGCCTTGGTGCACCGCGCGACCAAATTCCTGCTGACGGTTTAGAAGGACTAGAAGGCTTACACTTTCACACATTGTGCGAACTAGATTCGGATTCACTTGAACGTTCCTTAGAAGTGTTCGAACGTGATTTTGGTGATCTCATCCCCGGTTTAAAATGGCTGAATTTTGGCGGCGGTCACCATATTACACGCCCAGATTATGATGTGGAACGCCTCGTTCACCTTGTAAAACGCATCAAAGAAAAATACGGCGTTGAAGTGTATTTAGAACCAGGTGAAGCGATTGCGATCCGTACAGGTGTCCTCGTCACAGAAGTGATGGATATCATGCACAATGCAATGGATATCGCTATCCTAGACACAAGCGCCACAGCCCACATGCCTGATATTTTGGAAATGCCATACCGACCCGATATTGTCGGCGGCGACGAACCCAATGAGAAAGTACACACATACCGATTGGGCGGCTTATCATGTTTAGCCGGCGATGTTGTAGGTGATTATTCATTCGATAAGCCGCTAGAAATTGGCCAAAAGCTGATTTTTCTAGATATGGGCCACTATACGATGGTTAAAACATCCACCTTTAATGGTGTGCGCCTTCCTTCTATAGCGATTGCGGACCCTGCCACTGGAAAAATCGAGATTGTTCGGCGTTTTGGGTATGAAGACTATAAGAATAGGCTGAGCTAAAATTATAGCTGTCACAAAGACTTACTTTGACGCAAAGTCTTTATTGCGTCTTAATACTGTCTGAATTCAAGGTCAGGCTTGGATCAAATCAATCTTGAGAGGGACACTCATGAAAAAAGTTCTATTATTTTCAGCAGCTTTGATCGCACTGTCTGCATGTGGTGGTAGCGATGAAAAAGCCAGCGGTGCCATGAATATGGAATATTCTGAAGCTGACTTTGCTCCAGCTGCAATGGTTCAGGCATCAGAAGACATGATGGAACGAAAAATGGCGTCTCCTTCGCCAGTACCCGTTCCAACTGACGGAGCAACAGCTTCCACTGGACCAATGCTAGCGTACACGCATAATCGCTCAATCGAGTCACCAGCAAAAGACGTTGAACGCGTGGTCACATCTCACCAAAAGATGTGTGAACAAGCTGGCTTTCAAAAATGTATGGTGGTCAACTCAAATCAAAATGGAATTGGCGAAGAATGGGCAAGTGCAAACCTGCACATTCGTGCGACACCTGAATGGATTACTGAATTTTTTCAGGACCTTCCAAAAGATCTCAAGAAAACCGACTCTAAAATCACAAGCGCCAGCACAAGTGCACAAGATTTATCAACGCAAATTGTGGACACAGATGCACGCCTAAAAGCGCAACTCACTTTACGTGACCGCCTACAGGCATTGCTCACAGATCGTCCAAGCGAGTTGGGTGACCTTATTGAATTAGAACGTGAGTTATCACGCGTGCAGTCAGATATTGATGCAAATGCAAGCATATTGGCGGCCTTACGTCAGCGTGTAGCAATGTCAAATCTTCACATGAATTATTCAGCAAAATCAACGGTTACATCACGTTCTGTCTGGGCACCTCTCGCGGATGCTTTTGGCAATTTCTTTAAGAATTTTGCGGGCGCACTTGGAGCGGTCGTTACAGCAATTGCCGTGATTATACCTTGGTTACCCGTCATAGGTGGATTGTTGTGGTTTGGCCGTTGGGTCTATCGCAAAGTCTGGCGTAAAAACAAACAAGAAAAAGCTGTATTGGTAGACAATGCCAGCCCAGCACCGACACCACCAGAAGCAAACTCATAATCCTCTAGTCAAATCACCCCTTCATTCCTATTTGAGAATGAAGGGGAACTACATACTGTTTTCAATAGCAGTAAAAAGGCCGCTCAATTGCTTGAGCGGCCTTTTTTAAAACTGATAAACTCTCGGTTTATTAATTTCCAGCGATTTCAGCTTGTTGTTCAGCCAATGTATCAAGAGCAGAACGCGCTTCTTCATCTGGTTTAGATTCAGTTGCTTCAACAGGTTTACGACGCGGACGACGCACACGCTTCTTAGGAGGTGCTTTTTCTGCTTCTTCAGCTTCATCATTGGACAATTCATTATCAGAATCACCACTAGCATCAACAACTTGAAGCGGATCTTCCACAGCTTCATTCGTTGTCGTGGATACAGCAACTGCTTCAGTCGTTTCTTCTGCATCTGAAGATTGCTCTGCATCATCACGATTATTCTGATGCTGAGGCCGATCTTTTGGCATATTTGCCTGCATGATACGGTAATAGTGCTCAGCGTGCTGAAATAAATTTTCAGCCTTCACACGATCCCCCGCAGTTTGCGCATCTCGCGCATACTGAACATACTTTTCATAAATTTGGCTGGCTGAGCCACGGATCTTAACTTCAGGTCCGTTGCTTTCGAGCGAACGATTGCCCGAATTATTGGGCTTCCGCCCGCGCCCACGCTGACGCTTCATATATCCATATCCTAATCTAGTTAAAGCTGGCCCGATTAGAGGCCCTTTGCGCGATAGTCGTATTCTGATGTTGCGCCGTCAAAGCGAGAAATCCAGTGATTCGCTTACTGACTGTTAGGAGCCTAGCGTGCGATAGTTCGCTTTCCAAGCCCCGCTTGCATATATTTGTATTACACGCTTGAAGCGTAGCCGTAAACACATCTTTTCACGCCAGATAGGTCCTTACGCACATTTATATGGATAAACTTCTCATTTTCGAGGAGTTCGCATACTTTTTCAGCTTGATTAAAGCCAACCTCAAACGCAATCAGCCCATTTTTATTCAAGTGCACTTTGGCTTTTGAAATTATATGCCTGTAATCATCATACCCATCTTCGCCGCCATCAAGCGCGGATAGCGGATCGTATTTTTTTACGTCGATATCTAACACTTCAATATCAGCAGACGGGATATAAGGAGGATTTGACACGATAACATCGAACTTTTGTTCAGGCGTTAGCGCATCAAACCAATTTGAATTCTGAAAGCGAGCACATTGCTTAAGTTCTAATTTTTCAGCATTTTTAGTTGCAACTCCCAAAGCTTTTTCGCTTTGATCCAAACCCAAGCCTTGCGCACTTAATTTTTCGCTGAGTATGGATAAAAGAATACATCCGCTGCCCGTTCCCAGATCAAGAACATTCTTATAATCGCTTTTCCATTCACTCAGCACTAGCTCGACGAGCGTTTCAGTGTCTGGGCGCGGATCTAAAACGTCAGATGTTATGACAAATTCTAATCCCCAAAACTCTCGTCTACCCGCAATTCGAGAAACAGGTTCCCCCTCAAGACGCCGTTGGATAAAAGCGCTGAACTTAGCACTGATTTGAGGCGGTATTTGGGTATTTTCTTCTGCTATGAGGTCCGTTGTAGACATCCCAGCAGCAAGCTCCATCAACCGCCGTGCATCCCTGAGAGGCCCCTCAACATCCGCACTTGCAAGCTTTTGAGCAGCTAATCTCAAAGCATCAGAATAAGTCTGCACAGTTTCATTCATTTATTCGAGAACTTCCAATTTATCTCCAATAGCGACAAAACCAGTCTTCACTATTTGTGCATAAATTCCCATTGTTCTGCGTTTAAAGTGTTGCATGAGTAACGAAACAGTGTCGACATCGTATCGAGCTGTTTCAGGGTTGGCATGCGTGGCCTTACAGCGCACAGTTGGTGCTAAAATTTCCAATTCCGTACCACCAATTTTTAGCCTTTGCCCTTTGCTCCAATGATCTTCCATCCAAACATCTGCACTAAAAACGATGTTCGGACGAAAACGTTGAAAACCAATTTCAGTTTGTGATGCAGCGGCCAAAGCCTCAACCGAATTTGAATTTATGAGCGATACAAATCCAGCAGTAAAATGATCAATAAAACGATGGTCATTAGGTGCAGCAATTACTTTCAAAGGACCGTTAAATTCATCCCCCAACCTGTTTGTTAGCCAGTCAGATAAATCCTCAAAGCCTTCATCAGACGACATGTCAAAACGGCAAATGCAGTTTTCGTCTCGTTCAAAAATTTCTAACTCTTGGCGGTCATCAAGATACATTGTTTCAAAATTAGCAATTTTGGCAGACCGCGCCAAAACCGCGAAACGCATTTTAGAAATATGTTTGGGTTCGTCAGGATCAAAACCGGATGGACCATCTTCAATGGCAAACATCCGATCATTGGGAAAATATCCACCTGCTTCGAGAAAAACCTGTTTTAAAGATTCTGGTGTAAACCCTTTAATTGGGTGACGCCACAAACTCTCAACATGTGCTGTAGAAGAAGTCATAACTCATCTCCAGTCAGGTGACTTTAGAATCAACCTTCTTCCATAGCGGCAAGTCTAGCGGCCTGATCTTCTGCAATTAATGCATCAATGACTTCAGAAATCGAGTCGCCCGCTAAAATTTGTTCTAATTTGTAGAGTGTCAGCTTGATACGGTGGTCTGACACACGATTTTCAGGAAAATTGTAAGTCCTGATTTTTTCAGACCGGTCCCCTGAGCCAACTTGGGTTTTACGCGCATCTGCCATAGCGGCATCTTTTTCAGCACGCTCTTTTTCATAGAGGCGAATTTTCAACATTTCCATCGCGCGGGCGCGGTTGGCATGTTGAGATTTCTCGGAAGATGTCACCATTATATTCGTGGGCAAGTGAATAATACGCACAGCAGAGTCGGTTGTATTGACGTGTTGTCCACCCGCACCAGAAGACCGCATCGTATCAATACGAATTTCTTCGGGTTTAATCTCAATATTCACCTGTTCAGGAGCTGGCAAAACAGCGACACTTGCAGCAGATGTGTGAATGCGCCCAGCACTTTCAGTTTTGGGAACGCGCTGAACTCGGTGAACACCCGATTCAAACTTCATTTTACCAAACACACCCTTACCGGTAACGGATGCGATAATCTCTTTATATCCACCAGCATCACCTTCAGACTGGCTTTCTATGTCCAGCTTCCAACCTTGAATCTGGGCATAGCGCTGATACATACGGAATAAATCACCAGCAAACAAAGCAGCTTCATCGCCACCTGTTCCAGCCCGCACCTCAAGCATGGCGTTTGCTTCGTCATCTTCATCTTTGGGCAATAGCAATAGCTGCAAAGATTGCTCAAGTTCGGGCAAACTTGATTTTAATTCTTCGCGCTCTTCTTGCGCTAGTTCTTTCATGTCAGCGTCAGAATCTTTATCGCTTAAAATAGCATCCGCTTCAGCCAATGCTTCACGCGCATCCATAAGCTCTCGTGCTTTATCAGCAACAAGCTTTAGCTCAGCATGATCTTTAGAAAGCTGGACAATTTCTGTGGGGTCTGTCGCAACAGACATCCGTGCCTCAGTTTGTTCAAATCTATCAATTACCTGCGTTAGGCGCTCTGCAGAAACTGCTGCCATGAATTACGTCTTTCTAATAGCTAATCGCGAAGGTTTATATCGACTAACGGCCTACGTCACTCCCCTTGGACAAATTGTATGCGCAAATAAATCCGGCTAAGCGCAAATGCTAATCAATTCATATAATTGCAGTCGAAGATTATTAACTAAACGCAAGTAACAATTTATGATGAATTGATATTTTGATGAGGCAGACGCTTGGCTAGCTTAATTGCAGATATAAAAAGTAAATTTCAAGCTGCCGCACCGGACAAGATGCGTGAAGTACCGATGAAATCCCTTCTGATTCTAGTCGGAATATCAATCAGTCTTATTTTCGTGGTATTATGGCTCGTCAGTTTTAAAGGCGATGAGATCGCTCAAAAAAGGCAAAACGTTTTATTTGGCGCTATTTTAGAATCACAGACCAGCATAACCCAAGACATGACGGAATCTCTGTTAGCGCTTCCTGGAACAACAGATATGTTCTTTGATTCTCTGAGTAAAAGAGAAATTCATACAAAACTAACACAACGCTTTGCCGATAGACTCGGAACCACGGATATTCTCATTTCCGATATAGAAGGCCATATTCTATTTCGTGATGCATCCGACATCTCAATTTATCCTACAGACTTACAAATTTTATCCCCGAGCCTCAAGCGCCTAAGAGATAAAATCCAATTGTCTCCAAATCAAAATTTTGCGTCTGATAAACTCATTCTCAATGACGAAGTCTATCATGTATCAGCACGCGAAATCTCTATGTTTGACCGAGTCAGATATCTATACATTGCGACACCGGTCGAAAGCATATTCTCACATTCTTTTTTAATCCCACTAAATCTAAAAGTTATCGCTGGAACTCATCCACCAAAGCAGCGTGCTGACCTTTATGTTTTAGACTTAAAATCCTCCGACGGTAAAATTGTTGGCTGGTTGTCATGGCAAAGACATTTACCTGGAATTACTGCCATCAAGCATTTCCTTCCGACCATACTTTTAGTGGCCGTGATCATTGGTATTATTTCATTTCTTGCTTGGAAACGGGCAACAGCTTTATCAAATGACATTATATTCAGCCATCAAGAAGCTCAAAAACTTGCCCTTCACGACCCGTTGACGGGCCTCGCCAACAGAATGCTGCTGAAAAAACAAATCGAAACAGCCAAGGCTGATGTAAAACGCGGTAGAGAAGGGTTTGCGCTGCATCTCATTGATTTGGATAAATTCAAAGATATCAATGACACGATGGGCCATCCGGCAGGTGATGAATTAATCCGTCAAGCAGCAACCCGCTTGAAAGATGCATGCCGCGCCAATGATACCGTCGCCAGAATTGGTGGAGATGAATTTGCCGTTATCCAGATTGAAGCCACATCAACCAATACAGTATCCAGATTAGCGCGGCGCATAAACGAACAAATGGCCCGCGCATTCGTCATCAACAATACTGAAGTTTATGTCTCGGCCTCAATCGGTATCGCAATAGATGCAACCGGAGAATCTCAACAAGAAGAAATTCATCGTCGCGCGGACATAGCCCTCTATAAGGCTAAAGAAGCCGGACGCGATCAATATTGCTTCTTTGAAGACGAAATGGATGCTGAATTAAAGCACAAACACAAAATTGAGCGCGATCTACGGCAAGCTTTGCAAGAGCCAGATAAAAATGGACTAAGAGTTGTCTATCAGCCTCAAGTTTCTGCCAATGGTCGGCACATACGTGGATTTGAAGCCCTGATACGCTGGGAACATCCGGTACGTGGCAATGTATCTCCAGTTGATTTTATACCCGTCGCTGAAGAAACCAATCTGGTTATTGCACTTGATGAATTTGTGATGAAAGAAGCCTTTAAAACAGCGCTTAAATGGCCAGAAGTCACAATGGCCGTGAATGTATCTGCCAAAGAGCTTCATCAAGACAATTATCCACATAAAATTATCGCACTTGCATCTGAGTATAACATTCGTCCAGATCAGATTGAGTTGGAAATCACTGAATCTGTTTTACTAGAGGATTCACCTCGCGTCGCTAAAACGCTCAAAATTCTCAAAGCTGCAGGCTTCAAAATCGCGCTGGATGATTTTGGTACTGGGTATTCTTCCCTCTCCTATTTGCGCCGTCATCAAGTTGATAAGCTGAAAATAGATCAGAGTTTCGTGGCGTCTATTGGTGTGAGAGAAGATGCTTCAGCAGTCGTTCAGGCCATTCTCAGCCTCGGAGAAAGCCTTGGACTGTCCGTGACTGCAGAAGGCGTGGAAACCATCGAGCAACGCGATTCCTTGCGAAAACGTGGATGTGCTTATCTGCAGGGCTATCTCTTCTCCAAACCGCTTGAAGAAAAATCTATCGTGCAGATTATGAAAAAATTCAAAGATCGCAATGATCAACAAAGGCTGCAAAAAATCTCTTAAACGAGATATCCTGCAAATAACGCCCATACATTTCTAAGTGCGATAATCATTAAAATGGCCGTGCCCGTCATAAATACCCGGAAACGCCAGATTATATTGTTTGTGCTTGTTTGGATTATCGAGTGGATCACACGCAAAACAACATAAGCAAACGCCAAGCCTATATTGATATTATCTGCGACACCAACGAGATGAGAATACAAACATAGCGCATAAAAAAGCGTTGGTTGCTCATGCAGGTGAGTGTGATTATCGGACGTCCAAATTGATTTCTCTGGCAGGCCCGCTAATTCCTGAGTTCGCTTAGACGGATATATACCTTTTTTGGCATTGGCTATAATGGAAGGAAGCCGCCTAGAAGCCAACAACACAAGGATGATTAGCGTCCAAACGATTAGCAGCAAGACAGGCGTTAACATCGTCATTTTCAAACTCCCCAGATATAATGATTCTTTTTATGACATCACATTAGCTGGTTTGAGCGATCTGCCTAGTTCTCGCTAAGTAAGAAGTGCGCATCTAGGAAGCTTAGAAAGTCTGTCCAATCCTGTGCACGAATACCGTGTCGACCTTTAGATATCTGAAAGACCAGCTCACCTGAGGTGATATCTGTATCCTGCAAGCCTGTTTGCACCAGCCCGTTCTTTCCCAACAATTTATAAGCAGGGTCAGCACCTTGCGCAGCTCTGAATGCACCGTTTGGATCAGACCAGACATCATTCCAACTATTGCCTAAAAACACAGGCCTTGGCGCTGCTAAAGCAATTAGAAAATGCTGATCAATAGGGCTTTCCTCTTCACGCTCGGAATATGATGCAAACCTGTCATTAAACCAATATGGATAGCTATCGGTGATTTTTTTAACAGATTCGCCATTCAAACTCTTGGTGAGCGTCGCTCCGCCAGTGCCAGATTGGTGCGCAATAACAGCCTCTAAACGCGCATCATTTGCTGCTGCCCACAAAACAGCTTTGCCCTGTCTTGAATGTCCCCAACCCACAGTTCGATTTGCATCTAGCCGTAAGTCTTGATCAAGCACATCCAGCGCCCAACCAAAACCAGCAGCCCAGACAGACAACACACCAACAGGTGCGTTTTCTGAACTTGTCTCTGCAGCAATCTTCTCTATCCCGATATATGCGCTCGTTTCACTGTCTGCCGCGATTTCAGTTGAATATATCGTTGCGTACGCATACCCACGATCGAGCACATCATTAATAGGCGGACCTTCAATATATTCGCCAAACACCCATTTAATAATGGATGCCATAATGCCACCGCCACCGCATACGCCGCCATTTTCTGGATCGTGTAGACGTTCATCATGTAGAGCTGCAGAATTTTGGCAGAAACTTTGAGCCACAATCATAGGTGCCGGCTGCTCTTTTGATGCCGCATTAGGTATTGCCAGCCCAATCCAGAATTTAGGGCCGTTTTCACCAACTTGCACTTGATATTCTTCTAAGCGTCCACGCCCATCAGCAAATGCTTCGTCGATAACATTATGCGCAACAAGCTTGCCTTTTAGCCCATGCGGATACGGCCCATAAACATTTTCTATAAGCGCCTTTTTTAACAACTCGCGACGCTGTGGCCAGTCTTGGGCATCTTCCACCGACGATTGACCAAACATAGCAGACAAGATAGGTGGCTCGGCAATTGGAGGACCGCTCAAATCAGTATCAGCTTTTTTAAGGCCCAGCTGAACAGCACATGATGATGTGACCAACATCATGCCGATACCCATTGCACCTATAAACCCCAAGCCTAAGCGCTTTTTCCAACTCATTTGCTCTGCCATGGGAATTTCCTCGTATTTAGAATCTATTCTCTATACTCATCCGTTTTATTGGTAAAATTGCGAGCAAATAATAGTCAACTCATTGTGAAGCGATTGAAAACTTCAAATCAGGTGCGAGGCCACAAAACCATTTGAGTGCAGGAAAAATGAGCGATTACTTTATCAGTCTCTATATGAATAACTTTCGCTTCCCACAATTGCGTTGTTTTTCCGCTATGTAACACTTTCGCTATAGCTCGAATTCTGCCGTCTCGCGCCGTACCTGTAAAATTGGATTTCAACTCAATAGTCGTAAACCCTGTCGCGCCTTCAGGAAGATTTCGTACGCACGCATATCCGCATGCCGTATCTGCCAAGGATACAACTGTTCCGGCGTGTAAAAAACCATTGGGAGCCATCAGTTTCTCACAGACATCAGCTTCAGCTTCCATCCAGCCATCTCCGGCCTTGGTAACTTTAACCCCAATTAGCCCGGGCAAGTTTTTGCTACCAAATGCATTTAAACTATCGACATCAATTTCCATGATTTATCCATCTCAAAAGCAAAGCTTAAAAGTGTGTTTGACATTACACTAAATCAAGGTGCCTCTAGGGAACGTAAATATTCAGCACGTTTTTCAACTTGTTCCACAATATGCTCGACCATATCCGCGTTTGAAAGTTTGTGATCTGGCCTGCCGCCAACATACATCATGCCAGCATCCTTACCGCCACCAGTGAACCCCAAATCAGTTCCTGCCGCTTCACCCGGACCATTCACAACGCACCCAATAATGGACAAGGTAATAGATTCGCGAATGTGCTCTAAACGCTGTTCCAGTTTCTCAACTGTGGCGATCACATCAAACCCCTGACGCGCGCACGATGGACACGCGATGATATTCACACCGCGCGTTCTTAAGTTTAGGGATTTAAGCATATCAAAGCCGACTTTGATTTCTTCAACTGGGTCAGCAGACAAAGAGACACGGATCGTGTCACCTATTCCTGCCCATAATAAATTACCCATGCCTATCGCCGATTTAATACCGCCTGTGCGTAGCGGACCAGCTTCAGTCACTCCCAAATGCAGAGGCGCATCCGTGGCTTCTGCAAGGCCTTGATAAGCTGCGACGGTAAGGAAGACGTCGGAAGCTTTGACGGAAATCTTATATTCATGAAAATCATGATCGTCGAGAATACGGGCATGATCGAGTGCACTTTCAACCATGGCTTCAGGACAAGGCTCACCGTATTTTTCTAAGAGATGTTTTTCTAACGACCCGCCATTCACCCCGATACGAATGCAAGCGCCATTATTTTTAGCGGCATTCACAACTTCACGTACACGGTCTGGAGAACCAATATTACCCGGGTTAATCCGCAAACATGCAGCACCAGCTTCAGCCGCTTCAATTCCACGCTTATAATGGAAATGAATGTCCGCCACGATTGGTACTTTTGCAGCTTTGACAATTTCTTTGAGTGCAGCAGTGGATTCTTCATCAGGGCAAGACACGCGCACAATATCTGCACCCGCATCTTCCAAACGCCGGATCTGATCAATCGTTGCGCGTGCATCAGAGGTTGGGGTATTGGTCATGGACTGAACACTGATTGGTGCATCACCACCAATTTCTAGATCACCCATTTTGATTTTGCGGGATTTGCGGCGCTCAATTGTACGCCACGGTCTGATTTGATCAATATTCATGAACCACTCTCCGCTCTTAAATATTTGCCACTGGTATAAAGTCTAACTGGCAAATTTTCATACCATCTGGCGCGAAGAGTGCCAGTGGTAAAGAGCAAAAGAAAAATAACACTTATTTTTAAATGGAACGCATCGTCTCAACGACGCATATCAATCCGTCAATTCATTCCCAATTATAGGCTGGCGGTCCATTGCCTCATCAACTGCTGCTGAATAAACAGGCAAGCCAGTTTCAGCCAATGTTCCAAGAGATTGACCTGACAAATACCATTCAAATGCACCGCCATCTCTGGCAGTAATTGTCCAACCTGCACCAACACGAGGCACATAAACGTCTCCAGGAGCTAATTCTCTGGAAAGGTAAACTGTGCCATCTGATCCGCGAACTTCTATCCATGCACGCGATACGGCACGTAAAGTCAAATCTGAAGCAGATGCAGGCGCGAGAATTTCTGAATTTGAATAAACAGTGTTGTCTTGAGCGGCAGGACTTGCAGCTGCTGTCCGAACATCTTCATCGGCTTGCCAAGGCTTAAGCACATATGCCCCACCTGCGGCACAAGCTATCAGCGTGGCCACAACAGACATGACGACAGGAGCGACCCAACCACGTTTTTTGCGATCTTCCGTTTTTTTAGCTTTTTGTGCTAGCTCTTCTTTTGTCGGCTCCATCGCCAACAAACCACATTCATTGAGATAGCGTTGAACGACATCTTGCGGGTCTGGCAAGCCAAGTGAGCGTGCATAATTGTTCAAATAGCCACGTAAGTATGATTGTGATTTTGGCATGCCCGGCAAAAGGTTTGGCATCATATCTTCGATAGCACCGAGATAATCTTTATGAATACGCGTTTCTTTTGCGGCGGCTTCCAATGTCCAGCCTCTAGCTTCGCGCGCGGCGCGCAAACGCGGCCCCATGCGTTCTGCATTTAAAGCATCAGGTGAAACGACGACAAGATGAGGCGCTTTGGTCGGCTGAGTATCCGGTTTGCTGGCAGGCGTTTCTGACACAGCATCTTTGGTTCCTTTAGCAGCATCTGCTAAAGTTTTCTTTGTTTCATCCGAGATCGAATTCAAAACAGCTAGTGACTCCGACTTTTCTCCGTTTTTATTCGCAGCATTACTCATAAAACGTTCCGTTCCGGGAAATGACCCATTATTCGTGGCTCACCCTCAACCCACAATACTAGTTAACAATTCAAAGCGTCTAAAGCAACGCTTTAAGCTTGTATGTCAGATTGCTGAATGATCTTTAATAATTCTTTACGAAGATCGACACTTCCCGAATCAATCAACAAATTGACCTTTTGACTGACTTTCGCAAAATCCATGCCGCGTAAAAGTCGCTTCATCGGGCCGATTCTGGCACCTTGCATAGATAAGCGTCGATATCCAAGACAGGCCAATGCTAAAGCCTCCACAGGTCTCCCTGCAGCTTCCCCACAAATAGAGATTGGAATTTCTGCCCGATTTGCACTGTCGACAATGTTCTTCATTAACCTTAACGCAGGCGGGCTAAGAAGATCGTAACGTTCTGAGACAAGCTTGTTTTCACGATCCGCCGCAAAGAAAAATTGCATGAGATCATTTGTTCCCACAGACAGAAAATCTACTTTGCCTTTCAATGCCTCGATAGAAAAAGCAAATGACGGTGTTTCAACCATCGCACCAACGCGCAATTGGGATGGGGTTTCACGATTAAACTTCTTAGCCCAAGCAATTTCAGCATCAACAAGCTCGCGTGCTTGCACAAACTCTTCAACGGAACACACCATAGGGAACATTAAACGCAATGGATTGCTCTTTGATGCCCTTATCAACGCACGCAATTGGCGACGGAAGAAATAAGGACGATCCAAAGCCAAACGCAAAGCACGCCATCCAAGGGCTGGATTTTCTTCGCGATCCCCGCCCATAAACGGAGCAACTTTATCGCCACCAAGATCTAAAGTGCGAAATACCATCGGCTTTGTACCAGCACGACGCATTGCATCTTCATAAAATGCAGCCTGCTCATCAAGTGTGGGAACAGTTTGCGAAGACATAAACTGAAACTCAGTACGGAAAAGCCCGACACCTTCAGCGCCAGTTGCGTCTAAATGGTCCAAATCGAAAGACAGACCTGCATTCAAGAATAAATTGAATTTTACACCATCTTTTGTCGTTGCAGGCAGATCTGTTAGCTTGGCGTATTCAGCACGCTCATCGCTGGAAATCAAAATACGTTGACGATATGTCTCGACAACATCATTCGTCGGACGAATGAGAATAAGCCCCCAATCAGCGTCGACAATGACTTGATCGCCTTGCTCGATGCGGCTGACGATACCTTCAGCATCCCCGATGGCCGGAATACCTATTGCCCTTGCAACAATAGCTGCATGAGATCCTGCACCACCTTCTTCAAGGATAACACCAGCAAGCTCACAATCGCGATATTCTAGTAATTCAGCTGGCCCCAACCGACTTGCGACAAGAATAGACCCAGGAACAGGCTTGTGGTCGGATGCAACTTCTCCCGATAAGTGGCGCAATAGCCGGTTTTCCAAATCTTCAAAATCGTGCAGGCGTTCCCGCAAATAGGCATCACGCGCATTTTGCAGTCTCGCACGATGCTCGCGCCGTGTGCGATCAACCGCCGCTTCTGCGGATAACCCAGATTGTATCGCATCATGCAGACGCGTCTCCCAAGAAGGATCATGCGCGAATAACCGGTATGTTTCCAAAACATCCCGGCTTTCACCAAATAAGACAGGTGTCGCCCGATTGAGCATTGTGTCGATAGATTTGCGTAAATCAGCCAAAGCGGCGTCCAAACGCTCGCCTTCAGCCTCAGGATCTTGAGAGAAAAACCGCGCTGCTGAAACGATTGGGTCATGGAGATGGACTGTCCCCAAACCAACACCTTCATTTAGCGTGCGTCCTTTGAGTTCTCCGGGAGGAAGCTCCCGAATGTCTAAATCATTGCCTTCATCCAAAGCCGATGCGACGATTTCAGCCAGAACCATCGCAATTGTCTGCAATGACTCCATCTCTTCATCATCATAATTTCGTTCGGTTCTGTTTTGAACGACCAACACGCCAAGGACGCGGCCACCCCTTAATATCGGGACACCAAGAAAACCGTGATAAGGGTCTTCACCTGTTTCTGGCCGATATGAGAAACGTGGGTGTTTGGGGGCATTACTAAGACGTTTTGCTCGCGCAGAGGATGCGATAAGCCCCACAAGACCTTCATTTTCAGCAAGACGGGTGCGTCCAATTGCTTCAGGCAATAAGCCTTCAGTTGCCATCAATACAAGGCTATTGTCACCAGAACGAACATAAATAGAGCACACATCAGCAACCATCGTTGTCGCAATCAACTGAACGACGCGCTCAAGTCTCTCTTGTTGCTGTGCTTCGCTGGCCATAAGCTCACGAAGACGGCTCATCAAAAGGCGTGCAGTTCCTGCGGCAACAAATGTCCTGTTGTGGCTCATATAGTGCGCTTCCCTAAATAACCGATCACAACAGCCTACACCAAAAAAGTGCGTGCTGATTGTATATAGTAGATGATATCACGCAAACCACGTTAAACGGGTCTGCGTGACACGGGACCCAGTATTATTCTGTATCTAAACCATATGCAGTGTGCAAAGTACGCACAGCAAGTTCAGTATATGCATCATCAATAAGCACTGAAATCTTGATTTCAGATGTCGAGATTACCTCGATATTGATAGATTTTTCAGACAACGCCTTAAACATAAGTGTTGCGACACCAGTGTGACTACGCATACCGACACCCACAACTGAGACTTTCGCCACATTGCGGTTTACTTCCAATTTATCAAAACCAAGACGCTCTTGTTCATTTTCCAATGTCTGGCGCGCGAGTTCTGCATCACGGTCAGCTGTGGTAAAAACCATGTTCTGCTCGCCGTGCGTTCTTGAATTTGCCTGAACGATCATGTCAACATTCACGCCTGCATCTGAAAGTTTTTGAAACAATTCAGCCGCGACACCCGGATTGTCGGGTAGACCTAAAAGCGTAAATTTTGCTTCATCACGAGAATACGCAATTCCGCTAACAACTTGTTTTTCCACGATCTCTTCCTCATTACAGACCAATGTACCCGGGAATTCATCACCATCTTTAGTGAAACTTGTGCGGACACGGATTGGAACATTGTGATTCATACCAAGTTCTACACAGCGCGTCTGTAGAACTTTGGCACCAAGAGAGGCCAATTCGAGCATCTCTTCATAAGATATTTTTTCCATACGGCGCGCTTTGGGCACAATGCGAGGATCAGTTGTGTAAACACCATCTACATCGGTGTAGATATCACAAACCTCAGCATTCAAAGCCGCAGCTGCTGCAACAGCGCTTGTGTCTGAGCCACCACGCCCAAGTGTTGCAATCCGGCCTTCACCGCTCACACCTTGGAAACCAGCGATCACAGCGATTTCACCGCTGTCGACGCTGTCGCAGAATTCATCACCCTCAAAGCCCAAAATGCGAGCTTTTCCGTGTGCTTCGTCTGTGCGCATTGCCAATTGCCATCCAAGCCACGAACGCGCCTTGAAGCCGCGTTTGCGTAGAGCCAATGCAAGCAAGCCTGATGTGACTTGTTCTCCTGATGCAACAACAACATCATATTCATCATCAAACTGATCACCAACTAGCTTACCGCCAGCGGCTTCATCAGCATATCCAACGAGCTTGTTTGTCTCGCCGGACATTGCGGATACAACAACAGCGAAACCGCCGCCATCATCTTTCACACGTTGCGATACAATATCTGCAACATGCTCAATCCGCTCCATATTGGCGACAGAAGTGCCGCCGAATTTTAAAACTGTACGTTTCATGGGGTCGGGTTATTCCAAAGTAGTATTGATTGCCAAAGCAATTTTATTCTTATCTAATGATCCACTCATCAAAGCCAAAACAATCGGCTTTTCAAAGTTAGCTTGCTGGTCTTTTATGCCGCAGATCGCAAACACGCAAATGTTGATATTTCTGGAACACGAAAATGAAAGTGGATTTTATAAAGGCTAAGGCAGAAACGTACAGCTTTTGTACAAAATTTTCTTATTTTGTTTCAATATATTCTCCGATAAGAGGCAAAAAATGACCTTGAAAAGCCCTAGTATTGACGAAAATGAAATTGAAAAATTTCGTGCCATGGCCTCAGAATGGTGGGACCCTAAAGGAAAATTCAAGCCACTTCACAAATTCAACCCTGTTCGGCTAGCATTTCTTAGAGATAAAATTGTTTCTCATTTCAATCTAAACAACACCTCACATACGCCTCTTGAAGGCCTTAGAATTCTCGACATTGGATGCGGTGGCGGATTGGTGTCCGAACCTATTGCACGGCTGGGCGCAAAGATGACGTCTGTTGATGCAGGTGAAGCCAACATAAAAACGGCAATGACGCATGCGCAAGAAACGGGCGTTAAAATAGATTATCGCGTTGGCACTGTTGAAGAACTTATTGAAAATGGCGAACCACCATTTGATGTCGTGTTAAATCTTGAAGTGATCGAACATGTTGCCGATCCTCATCAATTTATCAAAGATACTGCCAGCTTGGTAAAACCCGGCGGAATGATATTTGTGGCGAGTATAAACCGGACTTCCAAAGCATTCGCACTGGCTATTGTGGGAGCCGAATACATTATGGGCTGGCTGCCCAAAGGCACACATGAATTTCACAAGCTTGTTAAACCAACCGAAGCCAAACAAGCATTAAAAGCGGGCGGTATCAGCATTCAAGAAACCACTGGGGTGAGCTACAATCCCCTATCAGGAGAATGGTCCTTGTCTTCTGATACAATGGTCAATTACATGTGTGTCGGAACGCGATCAGAATAACACATATCATGTGTTTTATTTTAGCGCATTCGATCCTATAAGCTATGAAGCTGAACAGCCGATTTGAGCGCTAATATACGATACATAACCGGAAGAAAAAGGACTGAACGACCATGTACACAGATAACGCAGCTATTGGTCGCGACTTGATCGAGAAAAAACGTTCAACACGTCCGCTTCAAACACCCGGTGATGTATTGAATTTCTGGTTTGATGATGCTGCAAGTGATCCAGAAAAACTTGAAGGTCGCAATCAACTTTGGTGGTCTGGAGACGAAGAAATTGACAGGCTGGTCGCGACACGCGGTGTCACGCTTCTTGCGCGCCTTGCATCTGGGCTCGCTCAAGATTGGGCCAAGCGCGGCGCAGCTGAGAGACTTGCAGCCATTGTCGCGATTGATCAATTCACTCGCAATATTTTCCGTGACACAGAATTCGCATTTGAAAATGATGCGCTAGCTTTAAAACTTTGCAAGGATGGATTGCTCAAAGAAGAAGACAAAGTTCTTGCTCCGGTGAAGCGCTGGTTTTTCTATCTTCCGCTGATGCATTCAGAAAACCTTGCTGATCAAGATCGCTGTGTTGAGTTGTTCGAAAATCTACTCGAAGACACAGACGACGCATATTATAGCACCATCAAAAATGCGCTTGAGTTTGCGATCAAACACCGTGACGTCATTCAAAAATATGGTCGTTTCCCGCACAGAAATGCAGTGTTGGAACGCAAATCAACACCTGCCGAACTTGATTACCTAGCACAGCCGGGTGCTGGTTTTTAATGCAGCCTGATCTGACAATTTATATCGACGCGGATGCATGTCCCGTCAAAAACGAAATTTTCAAAGTCGGTGAACGCCACAACGCTCTAATTTGGGTTGTCTCCAACTCGTTCCTGCAAGTACCTCGCATGCCTTTTATCAAACAAATGGTTGTGGATGCAGGGCCAGACGAAGCTGACAACTGGATCGCTGATAATTGTGATGAAAAATCAATAGCGATCACAGCAGACATTTTGTTGGCTGAACGCGCATTGGAAAATAACGCTGTCGTTCTCAAGCCTGATGGGAAAGCTTTCACCAAGGAAATGATAGGTGCCGCCGTGGCAACACGCGCCCTGATGGAGCAATTGCGGTCCACTGGCGAGCAAATGGGCGGAGCAGCTCCATTTTCTCAAGCAGACCGGTCGCGCTTCCTTCAAGCCCTACATGAAGCATGCGTCAAAATGAAAGCTAGCTAGTTTAGTTTTTTCACATCTTTAGGTGCCGGCTCTGGCGGTGCGAATGTATCTGGAATAGGCACAGCAGATACACCTTCTTCAATCAGTGCTTTTGCTTCTTCTGGTGTTGCTCGTCCCCATACAGATCGCGTTTCTTGATCCCCATAATGCATGGCGCGCGCTTCATTGGCGAATTTATCACCGACATATTCATGCGTTTTTCCAATATGTTCTCGCACTTTGGAAGCAACGCGCTCAATTTCATCTGGTGTCGGCATGGAATCAGATTTCGGCATTTTCAATTTACCCGATTTGCTGCCCGAATCCCGAATCATAGGAGCCATAATCTGTTTATTGATTTTCGTAGATCCACAGACTGGACACTCTACCAAGCCACGCTCTGACTGATCATCATAAGCAGTAGAGGACGCAAACCATGCTTCAAACTCATGATCTCCCGGACAGCAAAGCGCATACTTTATCATTTATTGGCCTATGTATATTCCATTCAACGAATTGCTTTGTCTCCCCTCCTGAACAAAGCCGTCCCATTCATATTACCCTAGCATAACATCCAGAGCACCTTTGCTCTCTAAAGCCATCATATCATCACAACCGCCAATGTGTTCATTACCTATGAAAATCTGAGGAAATGTCGCACCGCCATTTGAGCGTTTTATCATTTCCTGCTTTTTTGCGGCATCCATACCAGCATCAATTTCTTCGAAGTCTACACCTTTTTTCTTAAGTAGCGAAACTGCTCGCGTACAATAGGGACACATCATGCGGGTATAGATAGTAACTTTGGCCATATAACTCTCCTTGGAGTTTTAATTGAACAGCAATTTCATATAGTAGGATCTGTAGGACTTACAACGCGAGAAAGTGTAATGACATCTACACTTGTCGCACCAGAACGCTTCAAAGCACGGCAACATGCCTCCACTGTTGCTCCTGTTGTATAAACATCATCAACTAATAGAATACGTTTTCCAGCTATTTTTTTATGATGTCTTTTAGCAATGTGAAAAGCGCCTTCTACATTCTTTTGTCGCCCGACTGCACTACGCCCCGCTTGAGATGGTGTATTTCTCCGGCGTTTCAAAATATGATGCGCGAGTTTCAAATCACGCCTTCGGGCAATAGCAGCTGCCAACCACAATGATTGATTATACCCGCGAGACCTCAATCGACTCGCATGCAATGGCACCGCCATCACAAAGTCGGCATCACGCACTAAATCCCCCGCAACGTCCACACACCATTGCGACATCAACTTTAGTCCATTGCGATCTGCACCATTCTTGAACCGCAAAATAATGCGACTGGTCAAATCATCGTAAATAAAGACGGCTCGCGCGCGATCAAATGCAGGTTTGCGAGCGATACAGGCTGCGCATTCCACCAATTCATAGGCGTCGCCAACATCATGCATCGCCTCAAAAGGTGCACCGCACCGACAACAAACGGGCATATTCAGAAATTTAATATCAAGCCAATATTCCACTTCGATCAAACCGGGGCCTGCTATCTGATCTCCCGTCACAAGAGAGCGCGGCGGCCAGATAAGTTGATCAATATTACGTAATACTCTTCGAGAGTGATTGCCTAGTGCTCGGAAAAAAGCATATTGGCCCAATGACGCTTTCATCTGATAAACACTCTTCCCCAGCAAACCAGCAAATTGGCTCTTCAAACAATTCGGGTGCCCCAATTGTTTTTGACCGCCTCTCTGTCAAAAAGCACAGAAATCGCGCTGCGCAAAATTTTGGTGACCATTCTTTTCTAAAGACCAGAGCTGCTGAAGATATCGCCGACCGACTCGAAGTCATTCCACGTCCATTTAAGAAAATTCTCGATATAGGCAGCCATACGGGTGAAGTAGAGGTAGAATTGCGATCGCGTCCATCCATCGCAGAGCGCCTTGGTGTCGTCATCAAGAGTGACCTTTCTCCAAAATTCGCAACACAATCGGGAGAGCTGTCTGTCGCTGCTGATGAAGAGTTTCTGCCATTTAAACCAGCCAGCTTTGATGCCGCCCTATCTAGCTTAGCATTGCATTGGGTCAATGATCTGCCTGGCGCACTTGTTCAGATAAGAAACGCGCTCATTCCAGATGGGCTGTTTATCGCACAACTACTGGGCGGTAGAACTCTCCATGAATTACGAACGAGCCTGATCGAAGCTGAAACGGAGATTCGCGGCGGTGCGGCAATGCGCATATCTCCATTTGCAGACGTGCAAGATATGTCAACGCTGTTGCAACGCGCAGGTTTTGTGATGCCAGTCGCCGACACAGAAACAATTACTGTGCGTTATTCAAACCCGATAAAGCTATTTCAAGATTTGCGCGGAATGGGTGAAACAGCAGCTTCAGCTCGCAGACCAAACGAAACAAGACAACCCAATCTAACGCGCTCAATCCTTTTTAAAGCGCTAGAAATATATGCGAATAAATTTTCAGATAAGGATGGGAAATTTATAGCAACATTTGAAATCGTCACAGCATCAGGCTGGTCACCCGGACCAGATCAACCCAAACCGCTTGCACGAGGTTCCGCCAAGGTTAGCTTAAAGGACGCATTGAATAACGTAAAAAACGACGACGAATAGAAAAATAACGCAGTGAAGTAACTAGTTTGCTTGAGAGGCAACAGCCTCGTCCCATTTGGTGGAGACATTATCAAAGTTTTTGCTGTTTTCAGTTCCAACAACTTCAACACTCGTGATTATAGCAACCGCTATCAAAGAGGCGATCAAACCATACTCTATCGCAGTCGCACCGGATTTATCCGCGCAAAATTTTTGCAGAAGAGTTTTGATTTTTATTCCCCACATTTGCGGCTTCCTATCCATCTTCTATAATCATCCATAAGCCTCACATCAGCCGGAGGCGTTGGATATTTCGCTAATTCGTCTACGGATACCCAAGCCAAATCTTGGCCTTCGCACCCTTCCGGTTCACCTTCCCAAGTTTGGCAAAGATAAACTGGCATTAGAAGATGAAAATCTTTGTAGGCATGGGATGCAAAAGTGAATGGCAAGAAATCTCGCTCATCAACTTTTATTCCCAATTCCTCTTTTAATTCCCGGACCAAAGCAGCTTCAGGATTTTCGCCTTCTTCTACCTTGCCACCTGGAAATTCCCAGAGACCCGCTAAACTCTTCCCTTCTGGACGCTGTGCCAATAACAATCTGTCTTCTTGATCTACAAGTGCGACAGCTGAAACCAACACCAACTTTTTGTCTGTCATATGCTTAGAACACTTTTTTCAAGATCAAATTAGGATAACCGGTTAAGTTCGATATGCCCCGTTAATATCCACGTAACCATGAGTGAGATCACACGTCCAAACCTGAGCCTGTGCATCGCCAACACCAACATCCACACGAATGCTTATTTCCTGAGCCTGACACGCTTTGCTTGCAGCGTCTTCGGAATAATCAGGCACACGCATACCATTGCGCGCAACTTCAACATCTCCAAAAGAAATACTCAACGCATCGCGATTAACTGGCTGATCTGTTTTCCCAACAGCCATTACGATACGCCCCCAATTCGCATCCGAAGCAGCTAAAGCTGTTTTTACCAATGGTGAATTGGCAATACTCGTTGCAATGATTTTAGCAGAAGAAACCGAGGCAGCACCCGTTACAGTGATGTCGACAAGCTTAGTCGCCCCCTCACCATCTCGGACAATCTGGATCGCCAAATCATGCATAACTTTATGAAAAGCAACTGAAAAATCTGCGATTCGTTCGTCATCTACATCTTCTATGAGCGGGCCAACTTTTCTGGTCGCAAATAACATGAATGTATCTGATGTGGATGTGTCACCATCCACTGTGATGCAATTAAACGTGCTATCAGTATAGCGCGCCAAAAGTGCCTGACATACAGACGGGGATAAATTAGCATCTGTAAAAACATATCCAAGCATGGTTGCCATATTAGGCATGATCATACCAGAGCCTTTGGCAATACCGCCGATCTGAACTTCCACCCCATCAATGCTGGCACTTGCCGTACTAGCCTTTGGAAAAGTGTCAGTCGTCATGAATGCTTCACCAGCATCATTCAAACTAGCCGTTCCCAGCTTTGGCCAGATTTCTCGCACTTTATCAGCAATAAATTCTGGCTCTAACGGTTCACCGATAACACCAGTGGCCGCCAGAAAAACACTGCTAGATTTACTATTATTCAATTGGGTAACGGCCGCGATCGTCGCATTATTTTTTGCAACACCAGCCGCACCAGTAAACGCATTGGAATTTCCAGCATTTACAACGAGCGCACTCGCCTCACCTTGGCCTGCACTTAATGCTTCACGGCACCAATCCACATCAGCAGAACAAGTTGATGAACGCGTGAAAACACCAGCTGCTGATGCTGGTTGTTCAAACCGCGCAATAAATACATCATTTCGGTTTCCATAGAAACCATTGCTGCCAACCGCAAATTCTACACCTGCTATTTGGGGTAAAATCGGCGTCGTTTCTGGAGCCAATGGCGATTTCGTCAGTTTCATACCGGCCATGCAACTATTCTTTCAAAGGTAAACTAGTCTGTAATTTCTTCATCTGGCAGAATAGGGCTGTTCTGCTCATCTATTTCCAACGCATTTGAAAAGGCATCATTAATTGGGCCTTCCACCTCTTCAAAAGAACGAATAATAGCCGAATCTTTATGAAGTTTCTTCAATAATCGTTCTAATTCGCTCGCAATCAGGAAATCCCATATTTGAGGTCTCAAATCCTGTAATGTCGGCAAGGGTTCGGGGCGCTTTTCTACGACCTTGATGACAACCCAACCTTTGCGCGTTTCAAATGGTTTGGATACGCCGCCCATCGCAGTATTCTGGATAGCATTGGCCAGCGGCAAAGGTGCTGTTTCAGGGTTTATAAATCCTAGATCACCACCTTCTAAACGTGTTTCTTCATCAATAGAGCGATTTGACGCTAGCACTGAAAAATCAGTTTCCGCTGTCATTTGTTTTATCATCGCGTTTGCAGCTTCAAGTGTGGGCAATACAATTTGGCGAACGCGATATTCCTCACCAAGCTGAAGCTGTTTTAAGTTGATAGATGTCTCATAATATTTCTGAATTGATGCTTCATCGACACCTTGAGAAAGCAACATATTTCCCAGCAACCGTTCTCTAATCACTTTCAAGCGATGCTGCACGTATGGGTCAGTATGCAAATTCTGTTTTTCAGCTTCTTTCGCCAACAAATGATCGTCGATGAGCGAATTGAGAATACGGGTAAATTCTGGCGTACTGGGATCAAGCGTACGCCCAGCTAAGAGGATACCTTGTGACTCCGCTTCCATTTCAATATCAGCGACATAAATAGGATATCCATCCACCGTTGCAGCAATTACCGCATCATCGGCTGCGGTCGGTGTGGGTTGAATCAATATGGCCTGCTCATCTTCACAAGCTGAAAGAACAATCAACGCCCCTAATAAACCAAGCATTCCCCGCACAGTTTTTAACACTGGAGACGGCTTCATTTCTTTGACTTGCATGATTCTGTTTCCCTGTATGGCACCCGAAAAATAAGGTTATTTGTAATATCGCATAGTCATCACGAACACCATTTGAACGCACTCAATACGAAGAGCTGTCGCTTTAGTCGAGATAAATTCGTCTAAAACACCCTTCAAGTGGGATAAAAAAGTCATAAAGCAGTGCAATGCTGTACCTAAGCGCCTTCGCCGCATTGACACACTAAGGGGGGCTGCTTACCTCTGCCTAACTGGTTTGACATATATCAACCTTTTTCAGGTAGTCATAACCGCGTCTTTACACGGTTTTGCAGTCGATTATTTTGTAGAACCATCTTTATTAGTTATCTATGCCCTTTGTGGCAGTCGAACGGTAGTATATTTATGTTTGGGATCGCCCAGAAACTTTTTGGTTCCGTCAACGACCGCAAATTAAAGCCTTTTCGTGCGCGTGTGCAGCAGATCAACGCACTAGAGCCCGTAACGGAAGCTTTATCCGATGATGCTTTGCGGGCCCGTACTGGTGAGTTTCGCCAGAAAATCGCCAACGGCGCACCACTGGATGATATTCTTCCAGAAGCTTTTGCAACCGTTCGGGAAGCAGCTAAACGCTCAATAGGCCTCCGTCATTTTGATACGCAGCTTATTGGAGGCATGGTCATGCATGCCGGTAATATTGCTGAGATGCGCACCGGTGAAGGTAAAACTTTGGTGGCAACGGCCCCAACCTACCTGAATGCGCTTGAAGGAAAAGGCGTTCACGTTATCACAGTGAATGACTATCTTGCTGCACGTGATGCTGAATGGATGGGTCAAGTCTATAATTTCCTAGGCATGAGCTGGGGCAGCATTGTTCACGGCATGGACGACAATCAACGCCGTGAAGCATACGCATGTGACATCACATACGGAACCAATAATGAGTTTGGCTTCGACTATCTGCGCGACAATATGAAATATTCGCTCGCAGATATGGTTCAACGCGGTCACCGTTATTGTATTGTTGATGAAGTTGACTCAATCCTAATTGATGAAAGCCGCACACCGCTTATCATTTCAGGTCCAACAGACGACCGTTCTGAGCTTTATATCAAATTAGACGCCATCATTCCTAATCTTGAAGAAGCCGATTTTGAATTAGATGAAAAACAAAAATCAGTTGTCTACACAGAAGAAGGCAATGAAAAACTAGAAGAATTGCTATCTCAAGCAGAACTTCTTGATGGCTCAATGTACGAACCATCAAATGTATCTGTTGTGCACCATGCGAATCAGGCTCTACGTGCCCACAAGCTTTTCAAGCGGGACATTGATTACATTGTACAAAAAGGTGAAGTTGTCCTGATTGACGAATTTACTGGACGTATGATGCCCGGTCGCCGCCTGTCAGAAGGTTTGCACCAAGCAATTGAAGCCAAAGAACGCACAAAAATTCAGCCAGAAAACCAAACACTGGCGTCTATCACCTTCCAAAACTATTTCCGACTATACGACAAACTATCTGGTATGACCGGTACAGCGTCCACTGAGGCTGATGAGTTTTCAGATATTTACAAACTCGGTGTGTTGGAAATTCCAACAAACAAACCCATTCAACGTATTGATGATGATGATGTTGTTTACCGGACTGCGAAAGAAAAATTCAACGCAATTATCGAAGATCTAGCTGATTGCTCAAAACGCGGCCAGCCTGTTTTGGTCGGAACAGTATCCATCGAAAAATCAGAACTTCTTTCAACACTCCTTGCCAATAAAGGTGTCAAACATCAGGTGCTGAACGCGCTGCATCATGAGCAAGAGGCTCAAATTGTTGCTATGGCGGGTGTACCTGGTGCCATCACCGTTGCCACTAACATGGCGGGTCGCGGAACCGACATTCAGCTTGGTGGTAATCTCGAAATGCGTATCGAGAAAGAAACTGCTGAAAAAGAAGAAAAACTTGGCCGTGAACTCACTGAAGTTGAAGCAAATGCTTTGGCAGAAGAAATTACAGCTGATGTCGCAGTCAAAAAACAACAAGCGCTCGATGCAGGTGGATTATATGTTCTGGCAACAGAACGCCATGAGAGCCGCCGTATTGATAACCAATTACGTGGTCGTACGGGCCGTCAAGGTGACCCTGGACGTTCAAAATTCTTCATCTGTCTAGAAGATGACCTTCTTCGTATTTTTGCCGCAGATAGACTAGATGCAATCATGCGTCGTCTAGGTATTGAAGAAGGTGAAGCAATTGTTCACCCATGGATGAATAAAGCACTGGAAACATCCCAGCGCCGCGTGGAACAACGCAATTTTGAAATCCGTAAAAATCTTTTGAAATATGATGATGTTATCAATGATCAGCGTAAAGCAATCTTTGAACAACGCATCGAATTTATGCACGCTAAACAAGTCACAGATGATATTCGTGAAATGCGTCATCAGACCATTGAAGCAATGGTTCACACTCACATGCCAGCCAAAGCATTCCATGAACAATGGGACATTGATGGCTTGGAAAAAACCTTACTTGAAGAATTCGCTCTTCAAGCACCTGTTCGTCAATGGGCAGATGCTGAAGGTGTCGCGACCGAAGAAGTTGTTGAGCAATTGATCGAATTTTGCGATGACGCCTACGCTAAAAAAGCAATCGGTGTCGGCGAAGAGCGCATGCGCTGGATAGAGAAACAAGTTCTGCTTCAAGAAGTTGACACCCGCTGGCGTGAGCACTTGTCAAATGTTGATCAGCTTCGTTCCGTTGTGCACCTTCGCGGTTATGCGCAACGTGACCCTCTCAATGAATTTAAGTCCGAAGCGTTTGCATTATTTGAATCTCTACTCACAGACATGAGAACAGCGGTCACAACAATGCTTATGCGTTTGCAAGTTGCATCTGAAGAAGGTGGCACGCAAGCAAGTGAAATCGCACCTGCTGAACCACCTAAAGCAGTGGTGCAAACTCACATTGACCCGCAAACAGGCCAGAATGAAATGGCGCAAGCACCGCGTCAGGACCCCGCGTGGGACAGAACGCCAAGAAACTCCGCTTGTCCTTGTGGGTCTGGTAAAAAGTATAAACATTGTCATGGCGATGTAAGTGCAGCAGCATCAACAAAGGGCGCTGTGTAGCTTCTACCGTACAATTTTCAGGAAAAACGCATATTTCTGCATTGGAATATGCGTTTTTTTGTGTTTCATGAACTTATTGTAATGTTACTTTATTAATTCGAATCCAGAACTGCACTCAGACTCTTGATCGATGCCTATAGCTATGATGGTTAATCGCAAAATGGAAAAGAGCGCCCTAGTAAGGCCAATTTTCCAATGTAGAGATCTGACTTTGATGTTTAAGAACAGTTCAATAATTTGTAGATTTAGAATACAGGGCCAATGAAATGAAGTTTTCGCCAATCCTAGCTATCAGCCTAAGTGCGATATCAACCTCTGCATATGCACAAGCCACCTACACGGGTGAAGGCTCATTTGCAGCTGGTTACACCACAGGAAACACGGAAACAACGAATGCCGGCATTGGATTAAAATTAGCGCGTGAAGCATCCACATGGCGACAATCAGGAGAGTTCAAAGCTGATTATGGTGAGAACGAAGGCTTAGAAAACCAGAACCGTATATTTGCTGCGGGCCAGTTAGACCGCAAATTTGATAGTCCACGATGGACAGCTTATGGACGAACAACCTATGAGCAGGACAAGTTTTCAGGTTTTGACAACCGTGCTTTTGTTGGGGGTGGTTTGGGTTATATTGCTCTTGATGGTGATAAAGCCACTTGGACAATTGAAGGTGGTCCAGGGTGGAGATTTGATACAATCGCGGAATCGACAAGCAATGATGTCGTCACACCTAGTTATAAAGAAGATAGTGTCGCATTACGTGCAGGTTCGACATTCAATTATCGCTTCAATGAAAACGTAACATTCTCGAACGATACCAACGCTGTTTATGCTGAAGCATCAACACAATTTGTGAATGGATTATCGCTTACTGCAAACCTGTTTAATGATATTTCAGCGCGGTTTTCCGTTGATGTGCGCTACGACACTGATCCACCGAGTAACAGAACAGAGAAAACAGATACGGCGACCAAAATCTCTTTTGTTTACGCATTTTCAAATCAATAATAAAAAAGGCTCCGCCATATGACGGAGCCTTTTTTCTATGAGTAATCTAACTTGAAAGCTTAATTCAAGCCTTCACGTCCAATCTTATAGAAGCGTTCTTTACGTTGTTTACGCAACGCTTCAGGAGATAAATCTTTCAACTCATCTAGTGAACGATCCAGCAAATCACTTACACGCGTGTAAACATCTTGAGGCGCACGGTGAGCCCCACCAATTGGCTCTTCGACAACCGCATCGACAATCTTCATTTTCTCAAGATCGGCTGCTGTAATTTTCATAGCTTCTGCTGCATCTTTCGCACGAGCAGCATCTCTAAATAAAATTGAAGCAGCACCTTCAGGAGAAATCACAGTGTAGATAGAGTGCTCAAGCATGAAAACCTTATTGCCAGAAGCAAGTGCAACAGCTCCACCAGATCCACCTTCACCCGTGATGATAGAAATCAAGGGTGTATTTAGCGTCAATCCTTTTTCGATTGATTTTGCAATCGCCTCAGCTTGCCCGCGTTCTTCTCCACCTCGTCCAGGGTATGCACCGGCTGTATCAATTAGGGCGATCACAGGAAGGTTAAAACGCTCAGCCAGCTCATATAAGCGGTAAGTTTTGCGGTATCCTTCAGGGCGCGCCATTCCAAAATTGTGTTTGATCCGCTCTTCAGTCGTGCGCCCTTTTACATGGCCGACAACCATCACAGGCGTGCCCTTAAAACGAGCCAAACCACCAACAAGTGCTTCGTCATTCATAAATTTACGATCGCCGGCCAGCTCCACCCAATCGGTGAATAGGTTTTCGACATAATCAAAAAAGTGCGGGCGCTCTGGGTGACGCGAAACTTGGGCCTTTTGCCAAGGGCCAAGGCTTGTATAGATGTCGCGCAATTGTTTGTCAGATTTCTCGCGGAGCTTTTGTACTTCTTCTTCGATCGACGCACCACCTTCAGCCGCAGCAGCTTCAAGCTCTGCGATTTTCTTTTCCATCTCGGCAAGTGGTTTTTCAAAATCTAAAAAAGTTGATGGTGTGGACACGTTAAATCCTTACATTCTCGGCATATTCCAACAACACAAGTACGCCGTGCAAGCACGTGATGCAAGTCTATAAGGTCAATAACCCTTTGGCTCTACATTGAAAATCAAGAATAGACTTCGCTGCTTAGGAGAAAAATTATCATCCGACACAATGAATAGACGAATAATGCCGTTTTCTTCTCTTCGAACCGTGATCCCCTCGAAATTATCAGTGATTCCGGGTGGCTTCAAATATAGAAGTTCTTTTGGCTCGCCCAATTGATATTCATCATTTTCATCAAGTTGAACATGCGTTTGCAAAAGCCGAATATATGTGCCCGTTACCGGATTATAATGCCGGTGAAGCGAATAAAGATCACCTTCTGTATCGCTTTGTGCAAGAAAATCACTTCCAGTCATTTTCTTATTACCACCCGCATTAAGACGGTGTTTGAAATCCGCCATCTTGCCTTTCGGGCTAATGGAAACTTGAGATGCCCCGTCAATGAGGGTTTCAATGCCCAATATCAAACCACCATCTCCCGTCAAAGCGAGTGCTTCCATGCCGCCATTTGGGGATATTTTCTCAACACCATGCTTGTCCAAGTCCAAATCTAAAATTCGGCTTGCTCTGGCATTGCTTCCACATGTTTCAAGATCAAAAGCTTCAATGCGATGATCCTGCTCAAATGAAACAAGCGCCAAACCATTGCTAACAGCAAGACCTTCAGAATCAGCAGCGCGCTTACTGTCGTATGGCGTCCCATTTGTATCGCGAATCGCACTTATCTGCGCAGATACTGGTTGAAGGTGATCATATTCATCCATTCCAATCCAAAGAAAATCACCTTGATCCGTAATCGAAAGAAGCGATCCATTATCTAGTGTTTCAATACCTGAAATGCCGCCAAAGCGCGGGTCATCGCTCGTTAGATGATATCCTGCCACATATTCCAAACCGTTGAGCTCTGCACTTTTCAGAAAATCAAAAGATGCCGCTTCACCCGCATTCACATTCCTCAGATTTATTGGCGCGGTATAAAGACTGATTTCCTCTGGGGGAATATAGAGGGTATTTGATGGGCATGATGCTTGATAATGCTGGTTTGCAACTTCACCCAACACCCATCGTTTTTGTTCAATTGTGGTCGTCTCAGCCACCACAATATCAGCACTGCTCTTTGAAACTGTTTCTTCTTTTACTTCAGCCGATTTAGGAGGAGAACTCTCGCATCCAGCAATGAGAAAAGCGGCAAGCGCCACGCAAGTAATAGATAGATTTTGACTAACTTTTAAACGCACGCTGAACATCCCCCGTGCCGCTTCGTTTCAATCCAGAAACCCCACTGGATTTTTTTAATGACTTACTTGATCCACGCTTCGGATTTACGACAGTTTCACCTTTTTGCGAGCCTTCTTCATCAAAAAGTTCGGCCAGTTTATCCGTCATTGCCCCACCAAGCTGTTCGGCATCAACAATCGTGACAGCACGGCGATAATATCGCGTCACATCATGGCCAATACCAATGGCAAGTAATTCCACTGATGAGCGTGTTTCAATATAACTAATGACTTCCCGAAGATGAGATTCTAGATAATTACCTGTATTCACAGAAAGCGTTGAATCATCAACAGGGGCACCATCAGAAATCACCATCATAATGCGTCGCTGTTCAGGCCGCGCCATCAAACGATCATGCGCCCAGATCAACGCTTCGCCATCAATATTTTCTTTGAGCAACCCTTCGCGCATCATCAAGCCAAGGTTTTTACGCACCCGCCGCCATGGCGCATCCGCACTCTTATAAACAATGTGACGTAAATCATTTAGCCGCCCGGGAGAAGCAGGCTTTCCGGCATTAATCCATTCTTCGCGCGCTAAACCGCCCTTCCACGCTTTGGTGGTAAAGCCCAAAATCTCAACCTTGACGCCACACCGCTCTAACGTACGTGCTAGAATATCGGCACATAAAGCCGCAATCATGATAGGCCGCCCGCGCATTGATCCTGAATTATCCAGAAGCAAAGTCACAACGGTGTCGCGGAAATTGGAATCATCTTCCTGCATAAATGAGAGCGGTGAAGTTGGATCAACTAGAACACGGGTCAAGCGCGCAGTATCTAGGATGCCTTCTTCCAAATCAAATTGCCACGACCGGTTTTGCTGCGCCATCAATCGACGTTGCAGGCGATTTGCCAAACGTGAGACAGCCCCCTGCAAACCTTGCAATTGTGTATCAAGATAGGCTCTCAACCGACCAAGTTCTTCGGGATCACATAAAGTTTCAGCTGGTGCGATTTCATCATGCGCCGTTGAGAAAGCCTTGTAATTACCCGCTCCCCAATCATCGCCGGGGCGATAATTGGGACGAATAGGTTGTGAACCTTCATCCATTTCTGGAGCATCTTCATCAGAATCCATATCAGCTTCGGCTTCCATAGCCATTGCTGATTCACTCTCTGTGTCGCTTTCACCTTCTTCTTCGTCGAATTCTTCGCTGCCCTGACTTTCTGACTGCTCTTCGCCAGAGTTTTCATTTTGGTCTTCTGCTTCGTCAGTATCCTCAGCATCTTCGACTTCTTCGCCCTGATCTTCAGATTCTTCAGCAGGTGAAATTTCGTCACTCATATCCAAATCAGTCAGCAAACGCTTCACAGCATCTGCAAATTTAGATTGATCTGACATTGCTTTTTCTAAAGCTTCAAGCGAACCGGAAGCTCTTTTTTCAAGATCAGCTCGCCAAAAATCAGCCACATGTTCAGCTGCAGTCGGCAAAGGCTTACCAGTTAGCCTTTCTCTTAAAAGAAACTCGATCGCATCTGCTTGAGATATTTTCGTTCTTTCCTGAATGCGCATAAATTCGGCGCGTTCACAGCGCTCCTCAAGCACAGCATCAAGATTTGAAGCCACGCCATCCATCGCCTTTGCACCAATGGAATCAATACGTGCACGCTCAGCTGCTTCATAAATCGCTACAGCTTCTTCAGATTCCGGCATATTCGCCGAAAAAGCTTTGGCATCATGATGGCGTTTTTTTAGCGCAAGCATGTCTGCTTCACCACGCGCCAATGCAGCACTCGCAGCCGTCAATTTTCGAGGTGGACTATTGAGAACAATACGATCCCCGGATGCATGACCACCATCAGCTGAAAATCCAACTTCCACATTTTTATCGGCCACCATAGCAGCAGTCGTCACGGCTAAGGCTGAACGAAAAATTTCGTGTTGATCAGCGGGCTTACTCATTTAGGGATAGTATCTTTCCGGTCCATTACAAATTTTATGCGCTAAATCCAGCCAAAGCGCTCTCAGGAAGATCTTCACCAAATGCGCGTTGATAAAATTCAGCAACAACCGGACGTTCCAATTCGTCACATTTATTGACGAATGTCATACGGAAAGCTGTCGGCACATCACCAAAAATAGTGGCGTTCTCAGCCCAAGTTATCACAGTTCTTGGGCTCATAACGGTTGAGATGTCACCATTTATAAATGCTGCTCTGGAAAGATCTGCGACATGCACCATTTTAGATATAATTTCGGTGTCCATATCAGGCACTTTAGCCGCAACAATATCAGCTTCAACATCATGTTCTAGATAATTCAAAGTCGTCACAATTGACCAACGGTCCATCTGACCTTGGTTTAATTGTTGAGTCCCGTGATAAAGCCCCGTCGTATCACCCAAACCAATAGTATTGGTTGTTGCAAACAAACGGAAAAAATTGTGTGGACGCATAACTTTGTTCTGGTCGAGCAATGTCAATTGTCCAGAAGCCTCAAGAATACGCTGGATCACAAACATAACATCGGGACGCCCTGCATCATATTCATCAAATACAAGTGCGATCGGCCGCTGCAAAGCCCAAGGTAGAATTCCTTCACGAAACTCAGTGATCTGCTTGCCATCTTTCAGGACGATCGCGTCCTTACCGACAAGATCAATACGAGAAACGTGACTATCCAAATTGATCCGCATTAAAGGCCAATTCAAGCGCGCAGCAATCTGTTCAATATGTGTGGATTTACCTGTTCCGTGAAATCCTTGCACCATAACACGACGATTGTGGGTAAATCCTGCCAACACAGCACGCGTCGTCAACGGATCAAAACGATATGTATCATCATAATCAGGCACATAAGATGAGCGCTCAGGAAAAGCTGGCGCAGTGCCGTCCATATCAATGCCAAAAGTGTCACGAATGGACACCTCAACACTAGGAGCTAAACCTTTTAATTCTTCGGAAGCATCAGTAACGGACATAGGACCACGCAATATCAAACAATTCAAATCTTGGGCACCATAGAGCGGCCCGCGAAATGTTTCAAACGGTTAGATCAAGTTAAATGACAACTTGATAGAAAAGTAGAGGTGACATCTTGGCTCAAATATATGAGCCAAGCGTATTTATTGAGTTAGCCCAGCCGCTTTTAGCGTCTTAAAGGCTCTCATAATTTGTCCTAGTCGATGCTCTTGTGACCGATCACCACCATTAGAGTCAGGGTGGCACTCCTTAATCAAGCGCGAGTAACTCACTTTAATATGCTTGGCATCAGCATTGTGAGGCAAACCCAACTCATCAAGCGCCTTAATCTGCAAACGCGTCCGTTCAGGAGCATCGCTCTTGGAAGAGGGGCGGATTGGATTACCAGCCGCATCAAATTGGTGGCGACCATTATATATGCGCGAACGCAATCCAGCAGCAGCAGCAGAACCACTCACAGGTCCTGTTCCAAATTTCCAAGTCTTCTGATGTCCAGCATCTTCAGAATTGCGAAATGACATATATTCCGCTTCTGTCATTCCATCGAAGAAATTATATTGTTTGTTAAACTCAGAAGCATGACGCTGGCAAAACCAGTGAAAGTCTTCATCGCGCTTACGTTTGCGTTTGATTGCAGCAGCCGTTTGTTTAGGCGCTTTACAGTCGCCCGGTTTATCACACCCCTTGTGTTCACATACTTTAT